>JAMOOX010000144.1 GCA_027065045.1 Campylobacteraceae bacterium
TTCGTTTATCAAATTTTTTATTATATATTTCCCGACTTCGCCCCAAAAAGCACTACACCCCCCTGCCTACCGAGTTTTCCTAAAAAATCTAGGCACTACAAATCACAATATGGGCAAACGAATATGACAAAGATATTTGGAAAACTTATGAAAAGAACTAATCTATCTTATTATTTAGCCAAAAAAATAATAGAGGATTTACCTTTGGTTTAACTACTATTTATATAATCATTCCAAACATTTTGGAAGTGATGGCTTTAGCCTCATAAATAGAGCTAAAGCACCAATCCCAAATTTTGAACCAATTTAAAAATCATTAGGAGTTGATATTGAGTAGTAGAAAAATAGTAGATAGTATCAAAAATGAAATTTCAAAGGTTATTGTAGGGCAAGAGAAGATGATAGAGGGGCTTTTGATTGGGCTTTTGTGTCGTGGGCATATTCTATTAGAGGGTGTACCTGGTCTTGCTAAGACAACTGCTGTTAATGCACTTTCGCAGAGTTTGGGATTGGATTTTAGTCGTGTTCAATTTACACCTGACTTGTTACCATCAGATATTATTGGGACAGAGATTTATGACCAATCAACTAACTCTTTCAAGATTAAACAAGGTCCAGTTTTTACTAATTTATTATTGGCAGATGAGATAAATAGAGCTCCTGCTAAGGTACAATCAGCACTACTTGAAGTGATGCAAGAGAAACAAGTAACTATTGGTGATGAGACATTTAAGCTTACTCCTCCATTTCTTGTAATGGCTACACAAAATCCAGTAGAACAAGAGGGGGCTTATGAGCTACCTGAGGCTCAACTTGATAGATTTATGATGAAAATTGTAATTGGGTATAATACCAAAGAAGAGGAGTTAGAGATTGCTAGAAGAGTGGCAAATGATAGCTTTGGAGAGATAGAACAAGTAGCATCATTAGAAAATCTCAAAGATATGAGAGCCGAGGTATCAAGCGTACATATTGATGAAGAGGTTGAGCGATATATTGTAGAGATTATAGAGGCATCAAGAAATCCAAAAGAGTATGGATTAGATGAGCTTTCTCACTATATAGAATTTGGGGCAAGTCCTAGGGCTACGATTGATATGTATAAGGCATCTCGTGCAGTGGCATATATCAAAAATAAAGATTTTGTATCTCCAATAGAGGTGGCATATTGTGCATTATCAATTTTGAGACATAGAATAATACTCACTTATGAGGCACAAGCAGAAGAGATTACACAAGATTATATTATCAAAAAGATTTTAGAAGTAGTACCCGTACCATAAAACAAGGAGAATATGTGAAATTAAATAAAATTATATTATCAGTTGTTGTATTAGCATCATTTGGATACTCAAATGATGCAGATTTAAGATATAGATTATCACAACAAAAAGAGCGAATAGATGGACTTACTCGTATTGTAGAGGGGTTGGGACGCACTATAAATGAGCTACGACAAAATAGAAGTGGTGGAAGAGGTAGTAGGTACTCTGATGAAGAGTTAGTGAGTGAACTTGGTAGGATTGTAGATAGTATTAATGAAAATTATGTAAGTAAAAGTGAGCTAAAAAGAGCAATAGCTAATCTTAAAAATGATTATAAAAATAGTAATATCCAAAAAGATGAGAGAATTTTTACAAATAATAATGATAGAGTTGAGATTAGAGATAATACTCCTGAAAGAGTTGTTACTCCTAGAGTATTTGATGATAAGCCTATTGAGATAAAAGATACAAAAGTAGATAATAGTATCTCAAAAGGTTCTAACTCTTCTAAATATATTTCAGCAGTAAAATTATATAATAAAAAACAGTACTCAAAAGCAAAACCTATATTTAAAGCACTTGCTAAATTATCATATAAAAAAGCACCAACTAATTATTATCTAGGAGAGATAGCATATTTTACAAAGAGATATGAAGATGCAATTTTTTATTTTAAAAAGAGTGCAGGATTATTATCAAAAGCATCTTATATGCATATTTTACTACTTCATACTGCTATATCACTAGAAAAAGTAGGAGATAGAGGCGAGGCAAAAAAGTTTTATCAAAATATAGTAGATAATTATTCTAATAATAGTAGTGTTTCAATAGCAAAAATTAGATTAGATAAACTTAACTAAAGTTATTATAGGTAAAATGGCTTTTAAATTTTTAAACGGAGAAATATATATATGTTAATAACAGCAGAAAATAGTGTAGTAGGTATAGAGTACGAAGTAAAAGAAGCAGGTTCAGATGAGATAGTGGATTCAAATAAAGATAGTGGACAAGCTTTAGAGTTTATTACAGGTAAACAACATATTATCCCTGGCTTAGAGAATGCCTTAGTAGGTATGAAAAAAGATGAGAGTAGTGATATTCTAGTAAAAGCAGAAGATGCTTATGGAGAAGTTCAAGAAGAAGCGATAGAGACTCTTCCAAAAGAGCAGTTTGAGGGTGTTGAACTTGCAGAGGGATTAATACTTTATGGTCAAGGTCCTGATGGACAACAAGTGCAAGTAAGAGTAAAATCATTTAATGATGAGAGTGTAACAATAGATTACAATCACCCATTAGCTGGTAAAGATTTGATGTTTAGTGTAACTGTATTGGCATGTAGAGAAGCTACAGCTGATGAGATTACAAGTGGTCAAGTTGGTGGGGCATCAGAGGGTGGTAGTTGTGGTTCTCATGGTACAGATGATAGTTGTGGTTGTAGCCACTAATCTATCAAATTAGATTGGGATTATTATATCCCAATCTATTTAAATATTATGGAATAACTAATTCCACTCTCTTAATAATATGACTGCTTTTTAACTCATCTGCTTTTAATACAATCTCTTTTTGACAATCTTGTTTGGCAAATCTTACAAATAGTGTAGCTACTATTTTATCTTTTGATTTAATTTCTATATCTTTGTAGGTAAATATTTTACTACTTTTTGCATCTAAATTATTGACTTCACTACTATATGCAGTAGCAGGGATAATTATTCTTTTACCACTCTTATCTCTAAATCTATACTCAAAAAATGCCTCTTTATCTTCATTTGGTTTATTTTTATAATTTTTCCAAATCTCTTTGTTATCTCTTATTACTTTTACTTCAAGATATTTTACTCTTGCAGGTTGGGCTATTAGTGGGTGTCCCATTTTATTGGTTAATTTAATATCTATTGAATTATCTTGATATGAAATATTAATATCTACTCCTGTAGCTCTAAACTTTTTATCGTGAATACCCAAAAATTTATGACTAGCATGTCTTCCACGAGAGCGTTTATCCATCTTTTCAGCACCACCATTAATCTCTGGTAGATGACACTCTATACACTTTATACTATCTTGATTTTTGCCCATTGCTCTAAATATTGTTACATTATTCTCATTTAATTTATGTGAATGGCAACCCATACATACTTTTTTACCATATACTGGGTTTGTACTAGATGAGTGTTTATCACTATCATCAGGATTATTTAATCTACCATATAGAGTTGGTTTAAAGTTTTCTGCTTGTCGTGCTTTGATATTAATATTTTTATCATGAGCTGTTTTTACATAAGCAATCGTATGACAAAAATAACAACTAATAGCATCTGTATGAGTTTTATTATTAATATCAGGTCGTGCCTTACCACTAATTAAATCTTTAAGATTATCTGCCATTGGCATATGACAAGAAGCACAAGCATACTTTTTAGGATCTGCTTTATTAGCGATTAGACGATGAAGTTCATTAGTAAAATAACTTTTAGAGTGAGAAGATGATTGATACTCTTGATAAATCTTCTCATGACACTCATTACAAGAGTGATTATCCAAATACTTAGCTCCAAAAAGCAAATTTAACCCCATAACCAATATAAAAAACCATCTCATACAAACACCTTACATTATAATATTTTATTATGATAACTATAACATATTATATATAAAACTTATCCTTTATTTGCTATTTTTAGATACAATATATCTAAATCCTGCATGTTGATGGAAATGTCTTCTAAAAGCATATCTTGATTCTTTCATTATTTCATTACCACTACTTATCCAAGAACCACCCTTTATTAGATTATGTTTAGTATCAAATGTAGGTGTAGAAAAATCATCATAAATATAATGAGTCTCAAATCCATCAAAGGCTTCAAATTCACTTCTACTCCACTGCCAAACATTACCCACCACATCATACAACTCTCCAAATTTAAATCTATCTACACAACAAGCCGAATAGTAATGGCTTAAATTAATATTCGCTCTATTATCATCAAAATTTGGTGCATCTTCTATATTTGCATAGTTATATAATACTCTATACTCTGCTTCACTAGGAAGAGAATACTCTATATCCTCTCTAATACTTTTCCATCTACAAAATGCCTCTGCCTCTAAATAATTGACATCTACTGCCCAAGATAGTGGCATATTTATCTCTTTAGTAAGTGTTCTATATCTAAAACCGCTCTTATCTTTTATCCAAAATAGTGGATGAGTAATATTTTTGGATTTCAAAAACTCTATACCCTCAGGAGACCAATATTGATAATTGCTATATCCATTATCCAATACAAACTCCATAAACTCACCATTAGATACTAAATATTTACCTACTTTAAAGCTCTCTACCCTCTCAATCTTAACCCCATACTCATTATCCCAACCATATAGATGGTGATTTTTATCTTTTCCAAGTCTAATAGTAGATGAATCCATCTCTACTAATGAATTTTGAGGATAGTTATCTCTAAATGGAGCAATATTAAATTGTGGTAAGTCCAAAATATATTGAAGTGGCATCTCTCTATGAAGTACGCTTGAAGTCTCTATATGAATCCTCTCATGTTCTATACCCATAAGGATTATCCACCAAGGGGAGTCTTGTGTGATAGGAAGAGTAAGCGATAATGATGATATAAGATTATTTACCAACTCTTTTACATCTTTACGATACTCTCTTAATTCATTAATTGATATATTTTTAAATATATCTACTCTCATATCATCCCAACTCATCTCATCTACACCAACAGCAAATATAGACTCAAAATAAGGATTTAATCTATCAGAGATTACCCCTCCTAAGATAAGTTTATTAATATAAAATATAGCAGTATGTGCAAAATAAAATATCATAGGATGACGACTCTCTTGAGACTTTTGATAAAAAACCTTATCATCTTTTAATATATCAAACATAGATTCAAATAGAGTATAACTATTATTGAAATACTCTCTAATCTCTTCTCTTTTGGATTCTATATCCTTGCCATCTAATGTTATGGGTAACATAGAGATATTATTCATATTATCACCTTTTTGTTATACATTTTATCAGATTCTTTGTAAATTTATGTTGATAAAGCTATAATTAGTAATAAAAACCCCTCAAAGGAAACCTATGAGATATATTATAATCACTATATTTATACTACTTCTATCATCATGTAGCCAAAGAACCACACCATATATTCATATTGTAAATAGAGCAATATCCAATGCCCAACCAATTGGTAAAAAGGTCCTAAAAGCAGGACACTACCTAGCATATAAACGCTCTAAAACCGTAAAAGGTAGCTGTTGGGATTATATAAATAAGGTATATTATTATGCAGGTTATGGACGCTCTAAGCGAGTAATATTTAAAAGCACCAAAAGAGGTCCTTATGCACATAAATATATGATAAAAGCAGGAGATTGGCTATATTATATAAATCACGATTATCATAGTGTAGAACATAGTGCTATCTTTGTAGCATGGATAGATGTAGAGAGAAGTAGAGCTTTAATGCTTAGCTATAAAGGTGGAAGAAGTAGTAACCCTGCTAGATATAAAATCTATAATATCTCTAGTGTTTATAGGATAACTAGAGGGAGGTAAAATTGTATAGAGAATTTATTATAAATTCTCTATACTTTTTTTCCTATCAATAAGGCTTTTGAGAAGTATAATTTCCAACAGGATTATATCTACAAACTATAAGAGTATAATCTTTGTACTTACCAGTTGAATAAGTAGCTTTTGCACATCCCAATTCTGTAGAATTTTTCCATATTATCTGAGTATAGTGTCCACAAACTCCATTACAACTATTATCAGAATAATCATAATTAGATTTCTCTTCATACCAACTATTAATAGCATCAACATAACTTGAATTATAAGAAGATAAAAATAAATTCTCACCATAATCACTATTACCATGCTTAAATTCACCTGTTGAAGCCAAATAATCAGCATAATCCTGTGCACTCTTAGCAATTCCATTATTCCATTCTATAAGTGAACCACTATAAACCTCTCCTCTAATCTCATTATGTCTATCTACTGCATCTTGTATAAGATTAATTTCATTTATAACAGTCACCTCTACAAAATCTTCGCTAGTAGCACCATCATTATCAGTTACAATTAATTTAAATTCTAACACACTATCACTATCTACATTAGGAGCAGTAAAGTATGGCTTAGAATTATTTGGACTATTAAGAGTAATACTTATCCCTTTAGTCTGAATCCATTGATATTTAACAATACTTCCATCACTATCATAACTATTACTACCATTTAAACTTATCATTGAATTTTCATTAACTATTATATCACTTCCTGCATTTGATATTGGTATTTTTTTATCATCACAAACTGTAAAACTATATCCATCTATTAAACTATATTCTTTATTTAAAACCAATGGTTGATATGGTTCATTATTCCAAATAAATTCTGTTGTTCCATTAAATTGGATAATAGCACTTTCTGTACTATTTTTCTCTCCATCAACATATATATCATAATGTCCATTACTATTTACTACTAATTGATGTCCAGTTGTTACAGCATAACATGAACCTGTATTTTTATAAACTATATAATTACCATTATGATTAAAATAATAGTAGTAATCTATATTATTTAAAGTTAAACTCCAATACCCCTCTAATTCATAAAGCTTACTATCCTTTTGAATACAACGAATAATACCATCTTGATAACTATTCCAATTTATATTATTATGATACTGTTGAAATACAACACTTTCTCCACTACTTGTCATGATAGAACTTATCTTACTATTATAATTTTCATTATAAATAAAAGGTAATTTTAAAAAACTAGCATTTGCTTTATATATATTACTTATTCCCTCAGCATCTACTTCAGATTTGAATTCAGCTTTTGTAGGTAACTTAAAGTTTATAGGACATATTTTATAGTTATCAAATGATAATATATCTTCTAAATCATAAATTTGACCATATTTTTTTATATCATCACAAAAATTACAATTATAAGGAGTACCAATATTAGTAGTTAGCCAATTTCTATTTGTATTTTTAGACTTAATTAAACTATAAGAAATATTATTATGCTCAACTATATCTGCTGATAATATAGAATTTCTTTTTATAGTTGGATCATTGGGTAACCTAAATAAGCTTTTTTCATAGATTTTAATAGTTGCTTCATTTGTATCTCCATAATTGTCAGTAACTTTTAATTTAATAGTATATATTGTTGCTATATCTTTTGCCGTTGTATTTTTAGGTTCACCTTGAGCAATAAAATATGCTTGTTTACTATTAGCATTTTGAATTTTAATCGTTGGATGACTTATAATACTCCACTCATAATCAACAATCTCTCCATCAATATCACTACTTAAACTTCCATCAAGAATAATTTTATCACCTCGTACAAAATTTGGTGGCCAATTATTATCATACTCTTTTATATTTGCAATAGGTAATTGATTAGATGGATATACAATCTCTTCTTCCCACTCTTTGGTAGGCTTAATTCCATACTCTTTACAAAGATTAATAAACTCTGTAGAATTTAAGAAACCATCTAATACCTCTGATTTAGAACTACCACTATTAAGCTTATTCATCCAATTAGAAATACCCCCACTATCACCATCTCTATTAAAAAATGATTTATAGAGTATTTCTAAATATTTTGTATTACTTACATTCCTATTTATAAATTCAGCAGAAGATATAAACCCTTTAGCAATATCATCTCCACCTTTTGTTCCTCTTGTTAAGTGTTGTACCCAATTATTTAATCCTGCCGTATCAGGATTTCTATTAAGTACTTTTTGATAAAATCTTGTAACAAAATTAATTACATCATTAAAATTTGGTTTGATACCATAAGTGGAACAAAGATTAAGAAACTCTTGTGAAGTCAAAAAACCATCTAATATCTCTGCTCTAGAACTACCACTATTTAATTTATTTATCCAGTTAGAAATACCACCTGCATCACCTTCTCTATCAAAAAATGATCTATATAATATTTTTAAATAAGTCTCATTATCTACATTCCTATTTTTAAATTCAGTAGAGAATATAAAACCAACTGCAATATCAGAACCACTTTTAGTTCCATTTTCTAGCTGTTTTACCCAATTATTTAATCCTGTAGTATCAGGATTTCGTTCAAGTACTGTTGTATAAAATCTTGTTACAAAGTTTGTAATATTGCTATTTGCAAAAAGTGTAGAATTTAATATTACACTTAGTATCATTATTTGTAGTAGTTTTTTCATATTTCTTCCCTCTCCCTTTTGATATAAAATTACTATATCATATTAAAACTTAAGGTATCTTTAAAATTTATACTAAAATTAAAAACTTAGATGTCCATCCGATGAGATTTTAAGTAAAATTTGCTTTAATACAAAAAACTTCCAAAAAAGAGCAAAAAACCATGAAAATACAAAAGAAAATAGAACTACTAGAGCAACTAAAAACCTTACAGATTGTAGAAAAGATAAACACAAAATAGAGTACCCATTACATGAAATAATATTTATGGCACTATTTGGATTACTCAAAGGATATGTAACATTTACAGACCTACCATAATACCCCAAGTAAAACAAACAACTAAAAAACAACTCTAATCTAAAAAAGAGTAAAATTAGATAAAAAATGAAAAGGGTAGATGAGTCGTAAAAAAGCAGTATACAGCACAGAACTAAAAACAAGATTAATCCTAGAATTACTAAAAGACGAAAAGACAGTAAACGAGATAGCAAGTGAGAATAATATAATACCAAAGAATATTCTACCCCAAAAGTCAAGACAATTAAAAAAAATGAATGTCATTGAAAAAAGATATTATTCACAAGATTATTAGTTAAGCTTTTTTTGATATACTTAGCAAAAAAAAGGAAATTAAATGACTTATATTTTTGGACATACTACGCCTGATTCAGATTCTATTGTAGGGGCTATATCATTGGCATATTTACAAAATCAACTTGGTAATGAGAGTGTAGCATCAAGACAAGGCGATATAAATCCAGAGAGTAGATTTATATTAGAAAAGTTTGGATTTGAAGCACCTATTTTAAAAAATGAGTATAGTAATGAAAATGTGTATTTGGTAGATTTTAGTGATTTAGCACAAGCTCCAAAAGATATTTTAGAGGCTAATATATTAGGTATCATTGACCATCATAAACTAGGAGATATTACAACTTCATCACCTCTTGAGTGTTGGATTAGACCTGTTGGTTGTAGTAATACAATTATTAAAGAGATGTTTGATTATTATGGGATTGAGATACCTCAAGATTTGGCCTCTATTATGATGTGTGCAATATTAAGTGATACTGTAATATTCAAATCACCTACTTGTACAAAAGCAGATACAAAAGCAGTCAAAGAACTATCTAAAATAGCTAAGATAGAGGATTATAAAGCATTGGGTATGGAGATGTTTACTGTAAAATCTGATGTAAAAGGGGCGACTCCTAGAGAACTAATATTACGAGATTTCAAAGATTTTAATATGAGTGGTAAAAATGTAGGAATAGGACAACTTGAAGTTGTAGATTTATCTCTATTTGATAATATGAAAGATGAGCTTTTTGATATGATGAAAACTATCAAAGAAGAGAATAATAGAGATATGGTAATGCTACTTTTAACAGATATTATACAAGAGGGTTCTCAAATATTAGTGAGTGGAGATAACGAGGTTGTAGAGAGAGCATTTGATATAAAATTAGATAATAATGAAATTTGGATAGATGGTGTAATGAGCCGTAAGAAGCAGATTATTCCATTTTTAGAGAGTGCTTATAAGTAGTTAAAATATTAATTTAAGATGCCTTTTGGGGTACTCTTAAATTTTTGTTAGTTCTAGAACTCTTTTATAAAAATACTCTCCTTTAGAGCTTGTATCACTATTTATTGAGATGATTTCTAAATATTTAATCAATGAGATTTTGATATTTTTGGCTATAAATTTATAAAATAACTCTTTGTTATCTGTCGTTTGAGATATTTCTAAACTTTTATAATACTCATCTCTTAAACTATTTTGGCTTGATATATTAGTAATAGGAAATCCATATTTTAATAGAACTAAATTCATAATCAATCTAGCAGTTCTACCATTCCCATCTATAAAAGGATGTATGGTTACTAATTTTTCATGTATATCTGCTGATAAAATAACAGGATTTAAACTATTTTTATTATGATTATAAAATTCAAAAAACTCTTCTATTTGGCTATTGATTTGTAAAAATGTGGGTGGTTTATGTCTTGAACCACTTATCATAACTTCAACATTTCTAAATTTACCAGCATTAGATATATCAATATTTTTGAGAATTAGATGATGAATATCTAAAAGGACTCTTTTATCAAACTCTATATTATTTTTGGCAATATCTTTGATATACTCAATAGCCTCTTGATGGTTAATTATCTCAAAGTGTTCTCTAAGTGATTTTCCACCAATCGTAATGCCTTTATTTAAGACTAATGCTGTTTCTTGTAGCGTAAGAGTATTCCCCTCTATTGTGGTGCTATCATAAGTAAAAACTTCATCAAAATATTTTTCTAACTTCTCTATATGGTTACCTATTAATGGTCTAAAACTATCTAATGATATTTTTAAATCATTAATTTGGTCTAATAGTATATCTAAATTTTGGCTATTAGGATATAGATTATATAAATTAAATTTATTATTTGAAACTAACTCCAAAAACTCTTTTTTTTCTCTATTCATTCTATCTCCAAAGCTTTTTTAATACATTCCTCTATCATAGGTTTATCTGATATATAGTAATTTTTGATATATTTTGGAAGTGCTTTTTGGGTACTCTCTCCAATCACTACGGCGATATAACTACTATCCCAACTAAAATTCTCTAAAAAACATTTAATAGTTGAGGGCGAGGTAAATATAATTATAGCACTCTTTGATGGTCTCTTATCTAAATTATACTTTTTACAACTTGTCTTATATATTATCGCCTCTTTTATATTTGATAAATTTGATGCTATATCAAAAGAGATAATTTCTGGACGGAGATATAAAATCTTTTTATTGAAAAATCTTTTTTTTATCTCCTGTACTAAATCTTTGCCATAAAATTTTTTAGAAGTATATAATATCTTACCACCTGATTTTAATAGCTCTCTTTGTGTAGCATCTCCAATTACAATTGATGGATATTTCTGCCACTCTTTGGATATTTGATTGGCTACTTTTACACCTTGCTTAGATGTAAAGAGTAGAGTATCAACTCCACTAAAGTCTATACTCTTAGTAGTAGTTTTAAACTCTATTATTGGCATAGAAACGCTCTCATCTCTCTTGGTTGGTGAGAGTAGATATATATCTCTACTCACCTCTTTTTTCCATCTCCATAACGGTCTCTCCATGAAGATTTGCCTCATTAATATACTCATCATCATAAGGGTCAAAATGAGGTGTAATTATCCATCTTTTATTCTTTTGAAGCTTCATCATATTAGATTCTATTCTATCAGCTATTCTATGGGCTTCTAATAGTAGCATATTAGGGCGAAGTACCATATGAAACTCTACAAAGTTAGTAGTTCCATCTGTTCTAGTTTTGAGCCAATGATAACTTACAACCTCTTTATTATTAGTCAAAATCTCTTTGATACTATCTACTATATCTTTATCTAATGATTTATCCAATAAAATCTCTATTCCCTCTTCTATTATCTCATAAGCAGAGTATATAATATAAATTCCAATCAAAAATCCAAATATAGCATCTATAATATCAAGTTTTGTGAAATATACCAATCCCAAAGATAATAAAATCACCCCATTACTCAAAAGGTCAGTTTTATAATGAAGTGCATCGGCTTTTATTACAATACTATCAGTCTCTTTAGCAATTTTAAGTAGATAAACAACCAAAAAATATGTAACAATTATAGAAAATACCATTACCCCAATAGATGGTAAAAGTAGTGTAGTAGTAGAGCCATTAAGTGCTTTTTGGATTGATACATAGATAATATAAAGCCCTGAAATTGTAATAACAGTCCCCTCTATAACTCCTGCTATAGCTTGGACTTTACCCTTACCATATTGATACTCATCACTAGCTTTCTCTTCTGATTTGGCAATAGCAAAAAAATTAAAAATTGATACCACACTATCAAGTAGAGAATCAATAGCAGATGCCAAAAGAGCCACCGAACCACTAGCAATACCTACTGCAAACTTGACAATTACCAAAATAATAGCCACACTACTAGATACAATAGTAGCCTTTTTACTAGGTGATATATTAGCCATTTCTATTTCCAAATATAGAACTACCCACTCTAACTAAATTTGAACCACATCTAATAGCCAACTCATAATCACCACTCATTCCCATAGAACAAATTGTAGCACTATCTAAACTCTCATAGATTTTATATGTATCTTCAAAACTCTTTTGAGTAAGTCTCTTATCCATCGCCCCAATAGTCATAATTCCTTTTAGATTAATATTAGTACATCTCTCATTAATCTCTTGATAAATATCTATGGCTTTATCTAATGATACACCTGCTTTACTCTCTTCATTAGATGAGTTTATCTGTAAAAGCCCATTTAATTTCACTCCATCTAATCTCTTATCAATCTCTAATGCCAACTCCAAACTATCAATAGATTGAACCAGTCTTGGCTTTGAGGCAATAAGTTTATTAATCTTATTTTTTTGAAGTCGTCCAATAAAATGCCACTCTAAAGGCAAATTACTCAACTCATCTACTCTACTCTCAAATTGTTGTACTTGATTCTCTCCAAATGCTCTTTGACCTAATTTATAAAGTGCTTCTATACTATTAGTATCAGAGTATTTTCCTACTGCTACAAGTTTGACTATATGATGTCCACTTACCTCTAATCTTGCTTTTTCTATATTTTGTATTACCTCTTCTAGGTTATTTTTTAGATTCATTTTTTTCTCCTTTTTGGTTTAGATTATTTTGTAAAAACTCTTTTAAGTTTTCAATAGCTGTACTCTCAAAGTCCCAATATTCTTTTATATATTCTCTATTCTCTTCTTTTAAATTTTCCATACTTTTCAAAAATTTATCGTCTTTAATTACAGTATTCTACCCCAATCTTTTGTCTCAAAGACTTCATTATTTAATTCTAATTTAAAATCATTTAACCAATTTGTTAAATCCTTGGGAGGAAATTTAGGATTTATCTTCTTTTTACCTTTATTTTCTTTATAACTTTTTTTAAAATTATTTATATCTTCTTCTAATAAAGGATTAGAATTTAACCACTCTCTATTTTGTAGTTTTTTATATAAATATTTACCATAAATATTATCAAATTTATGATTAGAAATAATATCCCTAATAAAAAAAACTTTTATATCTTTCTCTTTTATAGTTATATCTTTTTCTTCTATAATAACTCTTGCTTTAGGATTTGATATTTTCAAAATATAAATTCCACCTGCAAAAACATTAACATTTCCAATATTTTTTAAATCTTTTCTATTTGAAATTTCATTAATTTTTTTAGTAACTTTATCTCCATAATCCTCTTTTTTAGAAATTTCTTCTTCAAATTTTTTACAGTAATAAAATATAAGCATAACTTTTACCCCATTAACCGACTAATATCATTATAAAGCCCAATAAACATAAGCCCCAAAAGTATAGCCCAACCAGCTAATGTAAATCTATACATAGCTATATCACTAGGTGCTTTTTTGGTAATCATCTCATATAAATTAAACATTATATGCCCACCATCAAGTGCTGGTATTGGTAGTAGATTTAATACTCCTAGATTTACAGATACAAGAGCAGAGAAGCCTAATAAAGCTAATAATCCCATACTACTTGCTTGTGCTGTTACATCTACTATTGTTATAATCCCACCTATCTTATCTACTCCTACTACTCCTGTAATAAGCTTTTGGACACTTTGGAATATAAATGTAGATGCCCATACAGTTTTATCCCATGCGTAATTAATTGAATCTATAAATCCATAATAGACTATCTCTCTATTTGGTGATGGGATAATACCAATAATTTTTCTCTCTATATCTTCGCCAAATATATTTTTATCATTTATAAGCTTTGATTTGATAGTTATATCTACAAATTTACTATCTCTTATTACTTTAAATGCCATTATTTGATTGGCTTCTTGAATAGTTTTGCCTATATCTTGCCAATATTTAATCTCTTTGCCATCTATTGAGATGATTTTATCACCTTTTAATAATCCTGACTCTTTGGCAGGAGATACTTTAGAAAACTCTCCAACAGTAGAGGTAATAGTAGGTATTCCAATATCTGCCATAGCAAGATATAGTAAAAATGCCAAAAAGAAATTAGCAAAAGGTCCTGCTAAGAGTATAAAAATTCTTTGGATTGGAGTTTTGGTAGTGTATGAATCACTATCATAGCTTCTTTTGGTTGGGTCGCTATCATCTTGCCCTTTCATCTGGACATATCCACCTAATGGAATAGCTGATATACTCCATTGTGTATCTCCAAACTGTTTGGATATTAGCTTTTTACCAAAACCAATACTAAATACATCTACACGCACACCCATTAATCTTGCCATCAAAAAATGCCCTAACTCATGGAAAAATATCAAAAATGACATTACTAAAAGAGATACTATTAAACTCACAAAAAACTCCAAAATTATAATTTAGATAGAGATTATAACATATTATCTGAATTCTAACCTATTATAATCTAATTTTTTATTACTAATTAGATAGAGATTATAACATATTATCTGAATTCTAACCTATTATAATCTAATTTTTTATTACTAAATGGCTCAATTATAGTATCTATTTGATTAATTTTATATTTTAGTTCAAATCCAATATTTGAACCCTTAGCAGTTGTCTCTAAAATATAATATTTTTTGCCATCTATCCATAATCCCTGAATATCTGATAATCTATTATCACCAAGTGCTACAATTACAAATATATGTTTAGGTACTAATACAAGATATGCCTCTATCCCAAGAGAGTGAAGCATTGATATTAATAGATTACTCTTATCATCACAATCTCCAAAGTTTTGTTGAATGGTTTGAAGTGGTTTG
>JAMOOX010000145.1 GCA_027065045.1 Campylobacteraceae bacterium
TAATAGTTGTACCAGCTGGTTTTTATTTATATCAGGCATCAAGTCTATATTTAAAAGACAATACTCATAGTTATTTAATCTTAAACTAACCTCTCTGCTAATATCTAAAACTGCCAGTCCAGAAACTCCATATTTAGTAAACAGAACATCTCCTCTAATTTGAGATATAAATTCACCATTTGCTGTTAATGACACCAACGCCTCTTGTTTTACACCCACTAAATATTTAAGATAATCCTCTTTGCTGCAAAGTTGAACTAAAGATGGCAAAGTTGGTATAATAGGATGATTAAAGCTAGAGGCTATATCTAATCCAAAAGAACTACCTCCTAGTTGGCTAGATGCTTCTAATCCTGTTGCAATAATAAGTTTTTTTGATTTATAGGTTACATCATCAGTTTTAACAATAAATTTATCATTTTCTTTTGTAATTTCTTTAACAAGTGTCTCACAACAGATTTTTACCCCTAATGCTTTTACCTCATATTCTAAAATATCCACAACGCTACTTGCTTTAAGGCTCATCGGATAAACTTTCCCATCTTTTAACTCTATTAATATAATCCCAATAGAATTAAAAAAACTTTCTATTTTATCAAAATCAAAATCTTTTATACTCTCTTTAATAAACGAGATATTAGATGAGTGAAATCTTAAACTATCTATATTTTTATTACTTATATTACATCTTCCATTTCCAGTTGCAAGTAATTTTTTACCTACAACTCTATTTTTTTCAAGTAATAATACTGTTTCACCTTTTCTAGCTAAGCAGATTGCTGATACCAATCCACTTGCTCCTGCACCTATAATAATATTTTGATACATCTTCAAATTTATCTTCGTGGTGGTGGAGTTAAAGGGTCTCTTCTTGATGGAGGTGGAACTGATGAATCTCTTCTTGATGGAGGATTAGAATTAGTTGGTGGTGGAGTGCTGTCTTGTATCTCTCTCTCGCCTCTTGATTTAGAAAATATCATAGAGATTAATATTGCACTACCTATAATCACTAATGACATTATAGGACGCGAAGCAAACCATGCAAGAGATATAATAATTGAACCTAAAAGAACTGTAAATACCAATGCTACTAAAGATGATGCACCACCAACAAGAGAACCAAA
>JAMOOX010000146.1 GCA_027065045.1 Campylobacteraceae bacterium
AAGTGCTTCAAAAGGGTCGCTCGTCAAATCAACTGGTATTTGAGATGAGTTGGTATAATAGATATTATCATCCATTCCTGCTTGTAAAATAGAATCTCCATATCTTTTTTTATCCTCTTTTGCAAATCTATAAGTTGTACCCTCAGCAGGAGTTGCTTCAAGATTATATAAATTTCCACTCTCCTCTTGAAACTCAACCATTTTATCTCTCATATATTCTAAAATCTCTAAAGCAAACTCTTCCCCTTCTTTATCGCTTATATCAAATTTATCACTTGTAAAGTTTCGTATCATCTCATTGATACCGTTTACTCCTATTGTTGAGAAATGGTTATTAAAGTGTGGTAGATATCTAGCAGTATAAGGGAACAATCCTCTATCATACATATCTTGAATAAATACTCTCTTCTTTTCAAGTGTAGAGTATGCTATATTCATTAATTTCTCTACTCTTAGCAGTAATGCCTCTCTATCACCTTTGTATAAAAATCCAAGTCTTGCCATATTAATAGTAACTACGCCAATCGAACCAGTCATTTCAGCACTACCAAAAAGACCACCACCTCGCTTGAGAAGTTCTCTTAAATCAAGTTGAAGTCGACAGCACATACTCCTTACATGCCCTGGTTTATAAGCCTCTTCATTTGGTATAAGTTTGCCATTCTCATCTCTTTTATATTGACTACCTATAAAATTTTGAAAATATGATGAGCCTATCTTTGCTGTATTTTCAAAAAGTAAATCTGTATTTTCACCATACCAATCAAAATCTTCTGTGATATTAACTGTAGGAATTGGAAAAGTAAAAGGTTGCCCTGTCTTATCACCCTCTGTCATTATTTCATAATATGCTCTGTTTATAAGATTCATCTCTTTTTGGAAATGTTTATAAGTCATAGATTCAAATGAATTACAACCTCTATTTTTCATCTCTTCTAAAAGTTCTTTATCTTCAATATCTTTAAAAAGGTGTATCTGTTTTCTTGTAGGAATTTGCTCTTTAAGGTCATCTGGTACAGTCCAATCAATCGTTACATTTGTAAATGGTGATTGCCCCCATCTTGCAGGAACATTAAGATTATAAATAAAACTTCTAACAGCTTT
>JAMOOX010000147.1 GCA_027065045.1 Campylobacteraceae bacterium
CTAAGTAATTATTTATAATTACTTAGTTGCTTGATTATCTTAAGTCGCTATACTCTATACAAACTTATGTATAAAATTAATAGTAATAGAGCCAAATCTAAAATGCAATTTTTTAAATGGGGTATTATAGTAATCTTGCACTACAAATAACTATTTACAAAATTTGTTAGATTTGCATCATCTAAAGCACCTGATACTCTTTGTACCTCTTTACCATCTTTAAACATTATAAGTGTTGGTATACTTTGGATATTAAATCTTGATGCTAATTGTTGTTCATCTTGAGTATTTACTTTTCCAAATAAAGTTTTTAATGGATATTTAGATGCGACAGATTTAAATGTAGGACCCATAACTTTACATGGACCACACCAAGGAGCCCAAAAATCAACAATAACAGGCGTATCACTATTTACAATAACATCATCAAATGTAGAACTATTTAAATCTACTGGTTGGTTATCTAGTAATGATTTTTTACATTTACCACAATTTGCTTTTTTATAACTATCTTTTACTGGTACATTATTTATCTCTAAACAATGTGGACATACTACTCTCATATTCTTCCTTTATATTTTTAATATTACTTTCAATATTTCTAATTGTCACAATAATTAGCTAATAATCCATCTTTTATCTCTCGATACATCTCAATACCCATATATTTTTTAACTATATACAATCCTAAACATATCGCAGTACCTGGACCTTGAGAAGTGATAATATTTCCATCTTCAACAACTTTTGAATTTGAATTATATCCATTATCTCTAATCTTTTCTTCAACAGATGGATAGCAAGTAAAGCTTGAAGATAATACTCCTGCAGTATGCAAAGCAAATGGTGCAGCACAAATTGCACTTATAGCTTTATTTTTATTATTCATATCTTTTAGTAACTCTTGTACATATTTATCTTCTGACAATAAGTTTGTACCACCCCAACCACCAGGAAGTAAAATCATATCTATATCATCACTCGTAAGTCTATCAATATTTCTGTCTGCTACTAGCATTATTCCATTTGCACCTTGAACTTGTAATCTATCATTTAAAGCTGCCACAATTACTTTGATTCCAGCTCTTCTTAAAACATCT
>JAMOOX010000148.1 GCA_027065045.1 Campylobacteraceae bacterium
GATGTCAAGTCCTGAACTTGGTATTGATGTACTAAGAAATAAAGTTTGGCCAGAGCTTAAAGATATTGCTAACTTAGAACAAGATGCTTCAAGAGAAGGTCGTTATGTTAATATGTTAGTTACTCCACTTAAAAAATAACTCCTACTATACTCCAACCTCATAATTAATTATGAGGTTATATCTAAGAACCTATTCTTTTGTAAAACCTAACTCTTTAAATGTATCAATAACATCTTTAGCAATCTTTTTCATATAGTTTACTTTAGCTTCATCTTTAATTCCTGTTGTTGCAATCCAATTATCAACTGTTGCATAACCAACATGAAGTTCATTTGAACCTTTTGGAATATAGAAATATACAGAACATGGTGCAAACATAGCAGCATGAGGTGAACCATGATTAAATACAGAGTTAGAGAATTCAAAATGACATAATGAAGATACCCAATAAGCATCATATTTTTCAAAATCTAAATCCATATCATCATACTCAAATTTCAAATCGATTAATCCAGCAATAATAAATCCATTTTTGGCAAATAATCCATCATGAGCCATAATAAATTCATCTACAAAATTCTCAATATCTTTTGAGTTATCAAATTTCTTTACCATTTTTAAAAGTTTATTATCAGGTAGTTTATTATCAAATTCAAACTTTTTAGACTCTGTTGGTTTCATCTCTGTAGTTATTAGTTTATCAACTTTAGCTACCATAACTGTAAACTTATCTCTACTTGCTTTATCTGTTTCACCAATTATATCCAACATAACTTCTGCATCAAGGTGTCCATACCAAGTTGTATCACCATCTTTATCACTAGCTAATTTTTTATAACCTAAAAGATTAAATGGAGCATAAGCACCAAAGTCTGGATTCTTTAAGATAAGTTCTCTAATAGATTTCTTATCTATTAGTGTATAAAAATTTATCAAATCCAAATTTTTCTCTTTATATTTATTAAAATAATGATTTTCTATATGCTCATTTTTACCAATTGCTTCATAACCGATAGAATCCATTTTCTTAACAAGATTTGTTAAACCTGAACCTGCATCACCTTTTGTCCCACTAAATTGAGCCAAAGTAGAAGCCTCTAATAGACCAACTGTTAGCATTACTAATGCTATAACTTTTGAAACTTTTATAAATTTCATACATATCCTTTTATTGTATTAGTTTAATTTTACTAATAATATAATATCAGATAATTTATCAATTTAACTAATTAAAATCTAATTAGTTAATATATCTTTTTTAAAGGTTACGGAATGTTACCAAAGATAATATCTTGAATTTGATATTTTTAAATAGGAGAAGAGTCCTATTTAAAAGATTTTAGAAGTAAGAGTTCTACTCATCGTCAAGCATCTCTAATTCTTCAAAAGCAAATCCAACATTATGAGCATTTAAAATATCATACATAGCCTTATCTTTAAACTCAATAAGTTTTACAACATCATTAATTTCAGTAGCATCTACACCCTCATCAATTGCTTTAAGTATTCTATCTTTTGTTAATTGAAAATATAGCTTAGCCTCATCCATAGCCCTTGCATCTGTAATAAATCCATGCCCAGGAACTAAAACTTTCCAATCTAATTTTTGCATCATTGCTAATGCTTTTAGTTGTCCCATTACAGAACCATGTCTTCCTGATGTTATTCTACCATTCATAACTAAATCACCAGCAAATAAAACTTTTCTCTTTGGCATATAGATAAATACATCATCACCAGTATGTGCTTTTACATCCATTGGTATGATTTTAAACTCTTCTCCTCCAAGTGTAAGAGTGAAAGCCTCTTTTACTATCTTATCTAGGTCTATTATATGTGTACCTTTGATAGCATTTTCTGGTAATATATTATACATTCTTGTTTTATCACCATCTTTATAGTTCTTATTAATACTCTCTGGTCCAATTAAAGTAGCATTAAATCTCTTTTTGAAGTAATCATTACCTAACCAGTGGTCATCATGTTCGTGTGAATTTACTACATACTTTACTGGTAAATCAGCAATCTTTTGCATAACTGCATAAGACTGTTTTGCAAATTGGTATGATGGTCCTGTATCCATTGCTAAATATCCATCTTTTGTTTTGATATAACAGCTATTTACCATATATCCTGCATTCTCTTTTGTTGGTTTATCTAATGCCCCAAAGAAACACCATACATTCTTGGCTACTTGTTTGGCTTTTAGTTTATAATCAAAAACATCTAAATTTGATGCACTACTACTATCTATTTTTCGTACTTCTCTCATTTCTCTAGGTTTTCTATCATATTTAATAGGTTTTGGAACTTCTCTAGTTGTAGGTGCTTTGGTTGTAGCTAATTCACTTTTACCCAAAGATTCTTTGATAATATCACCTATACTCTTATTACCTATATTTGTAATTTTAATATCAACTTTTGAAGTAGTAGTTTTTTTGATAACTGGTTTGATAACCTTATCTATTTTGACTATCTCTGTTTTCTTTTGTGAGATTTTATTTTTAGATAATAGAGCTTTCTCTTTTTCTATAGATACTTTTGCATTAATAATAGCTTGTAGTGCTAATGAAAGCTCTGCTTTAGCTTTATTTAGAGATTTTTTATCTGCCTCTATTCTCTTTTTTTCTATATCTAAAGAGATTCTTAGCTCTTTTAATTCTAAAATAGCTCTATTTATTTTAGCAATATCTACATTTTGTGTAGCTATTTTTGGCTCTTTTTTCACTGCTACCTTTTTCACTTCACTTTTTATATCAAGTGATTTTTTCACTTTTGGATCTAACTTTTCTCTTGTATTAATATCCATTAGCCATGCTTTTGTATCATTAGCAGAAGTTATTGTCAATAGTAAACTAACTATAGCACCCCATAATATCATTTTTTTCATTTTATTCCTTTATTTTTGAATTTTTATATAGCATTAGCTAATTATATTATTAATTATATTCTAAAGTATTAAACCAAAATTCTACAACTCTTGTAGTTGTATTCTCTTCTCGTCTATTAAAATATTCATTTAAATCAAATCCCTCTTGTCCATATTTTTCTTTATACTCTTTGATAAATTTACTATATATATCCTCTTTCATAGCTTTTATCTGTGTCTCTATTACATCATAGGTAATATCATCTACCTCTATTTTGCTACGATTTTTGATTGTTACTTTGATACCAGCATATCTTTTATCTTTTTCAAGTGATAAATTCATCTCTATATTTGCTCTTATTGTTGTAAATAGATTTAGAAATTGTTCTAGTGGCATAGAGAGAGAGTTGATAGATATAGAAGTTGAAGCATTATATCCCCAGCCACCACTTATATCTAACTCCACTCCAAAAACATCTTTTATGATATTCTTTGTGCTACCAACTCTATCTATTTTTTTAAAATCACTCATCTATATTAAACTCCAACTTCTCAATTTGAGGTATTATTATATTAACATCTATATTTTATCATAAATAAAAATCATATAGATATTAATATTATAAGAGAGATTACTCTCTTATAATTTATGATACTACTCTTTTGGTTCATAATCACCATCAACAGCTGCTGCATCCATTATACCATACATCAAATCACGCACAGTCTCTGCCATTTTCATCATATCAGCAGGAAGTGGCTTACCACCATAAAGCATAAGCTCCATAGACATAGTATATAACCATCTATCACCTTTATCATCTTCAACAATCAAAATTCTACAAGGCATAAATGCACCAAATGCTTCAGAGAAACCTATAAACTTCTCTGCCACTGATGGAGCACAAAAGTGAAGTATTCTAATATATCTTTTTCCACCCTCTTTGATACTACTTTTAACAGACATTTTAGAATCACCAACAACTAAAAAGTTATTATCCTCAGCCATAGATTTTAGATTATCAACTACATCTTCTGTAGATACATCATCATTAATTTTAACTTTTCTTACCATAGCTTCAGCACTATTACCAGTCTCTAAAACCTTACCAAACATATCCATATAGTATCCCATAGCATCAGGGTGTAGAGAGCTTACTTTACCCATCATTCCACCAAAACTAATACCTAAATATGCTACTGCCACCAAAACTAATGCACCAATTGCACTTAAAATATTTTTTAACACTAACTATCCTTTAATAATTTTATTTTTTAATCTTCTAGTTGTTCTATCTCTAGTAGAGCTTTTTGAAGATGTTTACCTAATTGAGGACTAAACTCATCCCAATTATGGTACTCTTTAAGTTGTGAAGCTACCTTAGGTTTGATTTCGTATGCCTCTAAATCCTCTGAATATGCCTCTTTAGCACCTGCTACTACGGTTTTCATATAGTGTAAGAATGGGTCTATTGCCTCATCTCTTTTACCTGATGGACCATGCCCTGGTACATATAAATTTAACTCTGGAGCAGATTTAATCTCTTCTAAAAGTTTGATATTACCTATAATACTAGATGACTCATCAAAACCACCTAAACGACTCTTCATAAGATTATCACCCAAGAAAAGTGTTTTACTTTGAGCATGAACTATTAATACATCTGTATCCGTGTGAGCTCTTACTGGGCTATGAATATAAAAAGTCTCTCCATCTATATTTAATACATCACCATTTTTAATAGCAATATCTGGGAATCTAAACTCTTTAGTTCCTTTAAGATTTTTTGATAATCTCTCTAAAATATCATACCATTTTTGAGCTTCACCTGCTTTTGAAACATCTATCATCTTTTGTAAAGCATAGATTTTTACATCTGGATACTTCTCTGCCATAGATTTACCTGCAAACCAGTGGTCTCCATGTTTATGAGTATCAATAATAGCAATGATTGGTTTTTTACTAACCTTTTCAACCTCTGCTAAAATCTTTTGACCTACATTATAATTTCCACCTGGGTCAATCATAATAAGTCCATGTTTACTCTCTATAATAGCAGGGTTATTCATAAAACCTTGATTTTCTACGCTAGGATTTACTGGTGGTCCATGCATAATATATACATTTTGATTAGCTTTTTCAAACTTCATTTCCCCATATTTACCTAAATTAAATGCATTAGCCGATACTGCTAATACTCCTGCTACAACCAATGACAAAACAATTTTATTCATTTATTCTCCTTAATTTTAATATAATTTTATAGATAGACTATATTACTACTAGAAATAGTTCCAGATTTTACAACCTTTGCAAAGACACCTCTATCATCTTTTAAAAGTTTTGGTAATTTAGTATCTATTTTAGTTAAACTCTTACATAGAGTACAGTGTTGGCTTATCTCTAATATAACTTTACCAATTTTAATTTTACTTCCTGTAGCTAAATTATATGGATTATAATCAATTATAATATTTTCACCTAACTCACCATACTCCATATTAATATTTTGACTTTTAGCTAATAGATAACTATCAATACTACTAATCAAAATAGACCTATTTAAATCTTTAGCATAAAACTTATCCCCAACCACACCATTCTCATCTAACTCTATAAGATTTTGAGGAATTCTAGTTGAACTAATTTTAGTAGATATAAATAATCCTAATACCTTGCCTACTCTCTTATTTAAAGAATAATTCATCTTTAAATCCCTCTAAATCTACTCTTTTATATGCTTTACTACTAATATATTTTAGTAGAACCAAAAGTTTATCACTATCTCTATAACCAGAGATAGCATATATAATCTTATCACTATTACTATCTATAAAAAGTATTGTAGGATAAAAATCTATTTTTAAAGCTTTCATAAATTCTCTATTACTACCATTGAAATCTTGATAAGTAACTACCTCTTCATCATCACGATTTATATCTAATAGTAGAAAATCTTTCTTAATAGCTTCTAAAATATTTTTTCTATCTAAATTAAAAGACATTCTTTCACAATATCCACAGTTATCCTTGTGTAAAAATAGCATAAGATATTTTGATGTTTTGTTTGCATCAACTACACTTTTATCAATATCAAAATCTACATCTGATGCAAATAGAGCAATATATGGTATAAAGATGAGAATTCTTATAAAATTTACTATTTTACTCATCTTTATTACCTCTCTACTCATCGTCAAGCATCTCTAATTCTTCAAAAGCAAATCCAACATTATGAGCATTTAAAATATCATACATAGCCTTATCTTTAAACTCAATAAGTTTTACAACATCATTAATTTCAGTAGCATC
>JAMOOX010000149.1 GCA_027065045.1 Campylobacteraceae bacterium
CCTCTAGCATAGTTACACTAAGGTCATTCTCTTTATAATTCATTATAATATAGTTACTATTAGAGACTACTCTTCCATCTTTGAGTTGAGCATTTACAGTAAGCTTATATACACCATTATCTATATTCTCTAAAGCATCATCAGAATTACCCTCTTTTATTTTAGTTTTTCCATCTTTAGTATATAAAACCCAACTTGTAGATGGTATCTCTATAATTGATACAGTATTTCCATCTCTATCTTTGAGTGTTAGATTATCAATAGAGATACTATCACCTAAAATATTACTATCAAACTCCATATTATAATTGGTATTTTCTAAAAAAGTCTGCTCTATTAAATCCATTGAGTGATTAGCAAAGTTTACAGCTCCTCCTTGATTTGCTACAGGAATATAGATTTTTTCACCTGTAAGTAAAAAATCAAGCTTATTATTTGGTGAGATACCAAGCATAAATCTAGCACCCATTAAATAACCTACATTAGATTCATCTAGGCTCATTATAGCAGTTGATACAGTTGATATTGGGTCATAAGGTGTCATAATATTTGTAATCATATCTTGATTATCAAACTTAATACTTTTCATAACAATTCCAGCATCTTCAACAACTATTTTATCGGCAAATTTTGTAAATGAACCTACCATATTAAATGGTAATGGAGCAGAATTGAAAGTTACAGTTTTGACTCCACTATATAATCCTGCATATTGAGCAAGTCCACCACCTAGTGAGTGTCCTGTAATCCCATCAACACTACCTGCCTTATTATAAAAATCCAATGCACTTGATGGTTGTCCAAATGATATAACTCCAAGAAGTGATATATCTGTCAAGAAATCAACTAAGGCATCATATCCTTGACCTACTTTATTCTCATAAGAGTTAGCTGTTGTTCCTCCATAAGCTACAATATTTTCACCTGTAATAGTATTGGTATAGAGTCCTGCCTTAAAACCTTTTATTTTATCAAATCTAAGCTCTATAGTCTTCCAATTATGTTCTATTTTACCTTCATCCTCTGGATTATCTGCATAAACACGATTTGATAAATATGCATATTTATAGTTTTCATCTGAGAGTAATTTTAGTGCATCTGATGTGATTGGTTGTCTGTAAGAATCTACATGATTATTGTTTAATTCACTAGGTTTTGGAAGATTATAACAGTATTTATTAGTTCCTAATCTCATCCATGCATATTTTCGTTCACCATCTTTGAGTTTTTTAATCTCATCTGCTGTTGGATACTCTAAAGATTTACTTCGTTGTACACTAGCTTCAAGACCCCAAACAGTACCCTCTACACCAAAGTTAAACTTAGCATTAAATTTAGCACCTGCATCTAAATTACCCTCTGTACAAAAAGTACCATCAGTAGGATATTTCCACTCCCACTCTGTATCTTTTTTAAAATCTTTTAAAGTACGACTTACATTTAACATTCCAGTTTGAAACGATTGTTCATATACTGCACCCATAAACACACCTGCATTTATAAATCTAAGACCTCCTAATAATAAATCTGATTCTACAGATAGACCAACAGTTCCTTTTATTTTTAATTCACCTTGTAGATATGGTGCTTCTAATACTGGTGTATCATCATCTATATTTTCTACAATATCTTGTTTATCCCACATTTTTGGGAACTCTCCATTCTCTTTATCTACACCTGCTTCAAAAGATACTGCTGTTTTCACACCCATTTCACCACTTAGTTCTACTTCACCTTTGAAATTGATATATACCCAAATGATTACAGCAGCTCCCTTATCAGCTTTTGAAAGATTATCTATATCATTTACGACCCTAATAACCGTAGGAGTAGATAGAGTATAAACAAGTCCAAGAAGAGGTATTTTACCTATCTTATCATTAGCACCCAAGCCCATTAGCTTTAAGTCAACCCCAAGACTATCAAATGTAGCTTTTTCTGTTTCATCCCATTTCTTGTTATATTTACCTACGCTAAATGTTCCTTTGCCCTCTAATTTAAGATTAGCAGTCAAATCACCCCAAGCACCAGCAGAAAACTCTAAATTATTTTCATCAATATCTGCTCCAAAACCATAACCATAGTTACTTAAAGACCCCTCTAATTTAAGTGATAATTCTTGTTTATTTTTGATATTATCATTACTATCACCCAAAAGTTTAATACCAAACTCTAATTTATGTACAGTTGTTTGATTATATTCATTATACTCATTATCAGCTCCTGGAAATCCTCTTCTATCTCTTTTTTGTTTTAAAGATGTTAAAATTATACCACCATCTAAAAAACTTCTTTCATTTTTATTTAAAGCTCTTCTTGATAAATTATCTTTAGATTTATTAGTTGCTTGAACATAAGATGGCGTAATAATACCTACAAAATTTTCATCATTAAGAGCAAAAGATTTTTTATCTATCTTTAATTCACTAATAACATCTGATAACTCTGCTTGAGAAATGGTAATTTTATTATTCTCAATCTTATCTACTTTTCCAGAAAAACCAATTGGAAATCTTTTATCCATTCCTGATGGGATATGTAAAACCTCTCCCTCTTTAATACTATTAGCAAACTTATCAGATACTCTAAGTTCTGTAATATTATTTTCAAAAGTTGTTTCTGAAATCTCCGTAGATAAATTAGAATCAATCAAAACTGTATTTGGATTTAACTTAACTATTTCTTCTTTAGCAGAAGTATTAGACGAAGATCCACTACCACCCCCACCACATCCCACAAAAAGGACAAAACCAAAGCCTATTAAAAGCCACTTACTCAACCATTTAGACATAACTACTCCTAAAGTTTTATTTAGGATACATTTTACCCCCCCCTTATTAATATTAGCTTAATTAAGAAAAATAAATAAGATGAGTTTACTCTATACCAATAACTTAAGAATTATTATATCTTAGATTTAAACTATTGCTTATACTTTCAACTTTTAGTGAGGCTGAAGCCATCACATCCGATATAACACCTTATGGAGAACCTAAAGTTATTTCATTTACTTTTTATATTTATTTGATATACTTTGAACTAAGGATTAAAATATAGATAACCTCCAAAGGGCAACCATAAGGGGATACCCTAAAGTTTGGTTTTAATTTACTTTTATTCCTAATTTATTATAGAGGAGATGAATATGAATTTTAAAAATATTATACTATATATTAGTTTAATACTCTTTATGAACTCATGTGGAAGTTCAAGCAGTAATAGTAATACTATCATTAATGATGACAAGAGTATAGTAGAAGATAATACAAGTTATACACTTAGTGCAAATGAGGCTAGTAGTTTTTTACAAAAAGCCTCATTTGGTGCTACGGTGGATAGTATTAGAGAGCTTAGAGAAGTGGGAATAGATACTTGGATTGATAGAGAATTTAATAAGAGTATTGGTACTTCTCATCTATATCGTACAGCTCAAATAGCCCAAAATTATGATAGTACTAAATTTGCTAATGCTACTCAAAATTTAGCTTCATTTAATAGTGAGGGTGATAGATTTATAAGAAAAGCACAAGATGGGGCATGGTGGAATGATGTAATCAATGGTGATGACCAACTTCGTCAAAGAGTTGCATTTGCGTTGAGTCAAATATTAGTAGTATCAGATATTGAACCACCTTTAGGAAATAGAGCTGAATCACTGGCATCATATTATGATATTTTGAGAAATAATGCTTTTGGAAATTATAGAGATATTTTAGAAAAAATTGCAATTCATCCTGCAATGGGGATATTTTTATCTCATCAAGGTAATAAAAAAACAAATATTGAGAGAAATATAACTCCTGATGAGAACTTTGCAAGAGAACTTATTCAACTATTTTCAGTAGGATTATATAAATTAAATATTGATGGGACTTATCAATTAAATAGCAATGGAGATAGAGTAGCTACATATTCTCAAAAAGATATAGAAGAACTTGCTAAAGTATTTACAGGTTTTGATTTGGGTAGTGGAGATGATAAGTATGGATTAGCTAGTAAAAAGGTAGGAAACTTTATAAGAGATATGAGATTTAGCCCATCAGAGCATGAAGAGGGAACTAAAACTATCCTAGGTGCTACCATTCCATCAGGACTAGATGGCAAAGAGGAGCTAAAAAAAGCTATTGAAATTCTTTTTAATCAAGATAATGTTGCACCTTATATATCTAAAAAGCTTATTATGAGACTTACAAGTTCTAACCCATCTCCAGATTATGTATCAAGAGTAGCTACAATATTTAATAATAATGGTAGTGGGGTAAAAGGCGATTTAAAAGCTGTAATCAAAGCAATACTTACAGATAAAAGTATCACAAATACAAATAGCTTTGATGGGAAACTAAGAGAACCACTTATAGCATATAGCTCATTTCTAAAAGCATTTAATGTAAAACCACTTAAAACATACAATCAAGAGGGGACATTTTTTACCAAAATTGTATTAGAACATTTTGGGGAAGCACCACTTAGAGCATTCTCTGTATTTAATTTTTATGAAGATGACTATACTCCAAATTCTAAAGTATTTATGGAGAGTCAAAAAGTATCACCTGAATTTAAGATAGTTAATGAACAGACTCTATTATCTAAAGCTAATCAATTTTATCTTTTGATTAACTCAGAATATTATAATATCACAAAAAATGGTCTTAGTGTTGAAGAGTACTCTAAAAATAGAAAAGATTGGCAAGATAATATAATGTTAAATTTTCAAAATGAATTTGATATTATAGATGAAGCACTAGATGGTAAACTTGATAATAATTTTTATGATATAGATAAAGATATAAACAAAGAAAAAGCAATAAAAGCATTAGTATCACATTTAGATACTCTACTTTTAGCAGGGGCTATGAGTGGTGAATTTCAAGAAAAATTGGTTTTACATCTAACAGGAATTAATTATAGTAGAAGTTCTCAAAGCGAGGAGTATAATCATAAAGAAGAGGCGAGATTAATCATCTCTGAAGCAGTATATCTAATCGCAACATCAAGCTATTTTGCGATACAAAAATAGGAGTAAGAGTATGAAAAGAAGAGATTTTATAAAGTCAGTTTCACTATCACCTTTACTATTTAATAGTTTAAATGCAGATAATAATTTTAGTGATTATAAAGCATTGGTTTGTGTATATTTATATGGTGGAAATGATGCTTTTAATATGTTTGTGCCAATTGGAGATGATACAAAGAGTGGATATAATAATTATGCAAAAGGTAGAAGCGATTTAGCAATTTATGATAATCCTCTTACTATTCCAAACTTGGGATTTATTGATGATTATAAATTAAGTAATAATCCATATCATGTAGATAATAGCTCTAGTAGTGCCTATAAAAAGGGATATTATCCAATAGATGGTAGTGGTATGGGAGTAAATGGATTGATGCCTGAAGTGGCATTTTTGATTAAAAGCAAATATATTTCTATGGTTACAAATATGGGTAACTTAATCAAACCATCTACCAAAACACTCTTGACTACCAAACCTTTAGAGTACGAACCACCATTTTTATTTGCTCATAATCATCAAAGAAGAGTACAATATACAGGTATTGCAGATAATCTCAATACCACAGGTTGGGCAGGAAGATTGGGTGATAGTTGGAAAGGTGTAAATTCATTAGGTCTTAATATCTCATTTGCAGGGACATCAAGAATGATGATAGGAGATACTACACAAGCTATATCACTACATAAATCACCTCAAGAGTATAAAAGTATGGAATTAGCAAATACAAATCACAAAAGCAGAAGAGATATATTTAAAATATTATCTAATCTAAGTGATACTAATAGCTACTTTAATCATCACCAAAGCAAACTTCAAGAGTCTCTTAACCTATCAGATACAATGGCTACAAACTGGGGTCTTGCCAAAGATTTTAGCACAATAAAAGACTCTTATGGAAATAGCCTTTTTAATATACCAGCTACAAATGTAACTCAATTAGATGTAGAACTTAAAGGTGATTTGATAGAACAGTTAGAAGCTGTGGCTAAAATGATAGATATAAGTAGTAATACTCTATCTCAACAGAGACAAATATATTATGTACAACTTGGTGGATTTGATACTCATAGCTCTCAAAATCAAAATCATCCTAAACTCCTAAGAGAACTTAGCCTTGGATTATGGAAATTCCAAAAAGCCCTTAATAGTATGAATATGAGCCAAAAAGTAACTACATTTACAATGTCAGATTTTGGTAGAAGCTTGGGAAGTAATGGAGATGGTACAGACCACGCATGGGGTTCTAATGCTATTGTGATGGGTGGTGCTACAAATAAGATAAAAGTAGGAGAGATACCTGATTGGACATTGGGAGGAGATGATGATATTAGTAACAAAGGTCGTATAATACCTACAATATCAACAGAACAATACCTTGCTACAATAACTAAATGGTTTGGAGTAGATGAGTCTCAAATGGATATACTGTTTCCAAATCTAAAGAACTTTGAAACCAAAGATATAGGGATTTTTGGATAATTAATCCCTTATAAATTTATTCTAAGTTTATCTATTTCTTCAAGTGATAATCAAACTTTACTCTTGACCTGTACTTTAGATGGGTCAAACTTATCTAAAATATCTTTTATCATAGGTTCTTCTAGGATATTTGAGACTTCTATCTCTTGTGTGGCTCTTATCTCTGTACTATCTGGTGCTACACAAGAACTTTTTAGCTCTTTTTCTAATGCTAGTATCTCTTGAGATTTGGGTTTACTGTGGCTTTTGATTTTGGTATCAAATCCAAATATATCTTGAACAAAAGTTTTGATAATTCCCCAATTGGTAATAAGAAGTTTTTTATCATCTCCTATAGCACTACTATCCCATACTAATTGATTATTTTCAAACTCTCTAAAAGATATATTCTCTTCAAATGATTTACCTAATTCAAAGTTTCTATCAAAGATTTTATCTATTAGTTTTTTGAAATTAATAGCACCTATATTTATTATAGGTTTGTTTATAATTGGTTCTATTTTCTCTATAGGTTTAACTACTTGTTCTATCTCTTTTTCTTCTATCTCAATAGGTACTACTCCATGAAGCTCTTTTTCTAATGATTTTATCATACTATCAATATCTTTGATATTCATAGCCTCTATCATTTTAAATAGTGTAAGTGAGAGTATAAACTCTCCATCTCCACCAATATCAAAAAGTTTTTTAGATTCACTTATAGAGCGAAAAAATCTATCTATTATCATAGGTGTAAATTTTTTATCTGATGATAATAGTAACTCTTTGAGATATAGAGTCATCTCATCTATTATCATTTGTGATTCAAAATCACGAGAATTTTTGATAAACTCTAATATTTTTTCTACATCTTTATTATAAATATCATTTAGAAGTTTTTCAATAATTGATGGTTCTATTATTCCTAGCATTCCAACTACGGTAGAGAGATTTACAAAGTTTTTGGAATATACAATAGCTTGGTCTAGTAGTGTCAAAGAGTCTCTTAGGCTTCCTGCTCCACTTCTTGCTATTATCTCTAATGCCTCTACTTCAAACTCTACATTTTCTAAGTTTAAAATATGCTCTAAATGCTCTCTAATAAGCTTTTGAGGTATTTTTTTAAATCTAAAGTGTTGAGTTCTTGATAGGATTGTAGCAGGAAGTTTGAGAGGGTCGGTAGTGGCTAATATAAATTTGACAAATGATGGTGGCTCTTCTAGTGTTTTGAGAAGTGCATTAAATGCTTGTGGAGTGAGCATATGAATTTCATCAATAATAAAAACTTTATATCTAGCACTACTAGGGGTATATTTGGTATGCTCTATAAGCTCTTTTATATCATCAATACCACGATTTGATGCTGCATCCATCTCTATAATATCAATATGACGATTTTCATTTGCCATTATACAACTACTACATCTATTACATGGGTGAGAAGATGCACCCTCTTCACATAGTAGAGCTTTGGCAAATATTCTAGCAGTTGAAGTCTTACCACTTCCACGAAGTCCAGAAAATAGATAGGCATGTGATAATCTATCTCCATCTAATGCTTGTGAAAGAGTTTGAGATATTGCATCTTGTCCTATTAGGGCATCAAATGATGATGGACGATATTTTCTTGCTAATGCGATAGACACTTAAAGTTCCTTTATCTATAATCCATTATATGAAATAATGGAGTTATAGATATAATATTTTTGTTATATATTAGCGTGAGATAGATTTATACATGCATCTAATGAAGATAATTCATCTAATAGGCTATTAGATACTACTCCATCTACTCTTACAATTGCAAGGGCTTGACCACCATTATCACGACCTAATCTAAAGTCTGATATATTTACATTATGTTTAGCTATAATTGAGCCAACTTCACCAATTACACCTGGTTCATCATTATTTCTAAATAGTATCATTTTACCCTCAATCTCTACATCTAAAGCATAATTATCTATCATAATTACTCTTTGAATATTAGAACCAAATACAGTACCTGCAATAGTAATTGTAGAGTCTTGTGTAGTAAGTTTAATAGCTACTTTATTATTAAATCCACTATTATTAGGCTTACTCTCTCTAATAATCTCAATACCTCTCTCTTTGGCTACAAATTCAGCATTTACATAGTTGATTTGGTCGCTTAGAGATTCACTAAGTACTCCAACTGTTGCAAATGTAGATAATGACTCTACAAAATCTGATATATCACCTTTTGTGGTGATTTTAATAGATTTAATTTCAGATTTTGTAAGTTGAGCAGACATATTAGCCATCTTTTGAGTAAGTTCTAAAAATGGTCTTACAAAATCAGGAAGCTCGTTCTCTTTGATAGGTAAGTTTAGAGCATTTGGATATGCTATACCTTTGACTGCTTCAATAGCCTGTTTTGCTGCTTGAATTGCTATATTTTGTTGAGACTCTTTTGTATTAGCCCCAAGATGTGGAGTAAGAGTTACATTATCTAAATCTAATAAAGGGTGGTCAGTTGCTGGTTCGTAATTAAATACATCAATACCTGCCATTCCGATTTTACCATTTTTTAGATTTTCTAATAGAGCCTCTTCATCATATAATCCACCTCTAGCACAGTTAATCAAAATTACACCATCTTTGAGTTTTTCCATCTCTTTGAAACTAAGCATACCAATAGTTTCAGCAGTTTTTGGAGTATGAATTGTAATAATATCACAATCTAAAATATCATTGAAATCTTTTGTATATTTAATATCAAGGTCGGTAGCTTTTGATGATGGAACAAAAGGGTCGTAAGCTATTACATCCATATCAAATGCTTTTGCTCTAATTCCAACTCTTGAACCAATATTTCCAAAACCAATAATACCTAATTTTTTATCTTTTAGTTCTGTACCATACCAATCTTGTCTTCTCCAAACTCTATCAAGTTTAAGATTATTATGAGCATAGGGGAAGCTTCTAACACATGAAAGCATATGTGTCATTGTAAGTTCAACAGCAGCTATAGTATTAGCAGTTGGTACATTCATCACAACTATACCTCTCTTACTACACCCATCAATATCTACATTATCTACACCCACACCAGCTCGTACAATAGCTTTGATATTAGTAGCATTTGCTAAAAATTTCTCATCTACATCAGTAGAACTTCTTGTAATTGCTACATCGGCTTTTTGGATTATTTCCCAAATCAGTTTATCTTTTGGTTCATCTGCTGCATTAATCATAATAATATTACTATCTTCACTCAAAAGGTCCAAGCCCTTTTGGTGAATATGATCACATACAACAATAGTCATTTTAGACATATATTGCCCTTTGTTAATCTTATTTATTAAATCTATTTTTAAGAGCATCGCCTAAAGTCATACTATCATCTTGGTCAAGATTAAGTTTCTTCATAGCTTCTCTCTCTTCATGTTTCTCTAATTTTTTTACAGATACTCTAATTCTATCATTTTTTGCATCAAGGAATGAAATAATAGCTGTAATCTCTTGACCTTTTTCTACTTCATCAATTTTTAGTGGGTATAGGTCTTCTGTTCTAATTAGAGCATCAACTCTATTTCCTAATTCAATAAATACACCAAAGTCTTTTTTATCTTTTACTTTACCTGTAACTACATCATTAACTTTATGCTCTTTAGCGAAGTTCTCAACAGGAGATGGCTCAAGTACTTTTTTACTTAGAGAAATTTTCTCTGCATTTTTATCAATATTAATAATTTTTACTTCTACTTCATCTCCAGCTTTTAGAGAGTTTTTAGCATTTACACTTCTATCCCATGATAACTCTTGGTTATGTAAAAGTCCCTCTACTACATCAATTTTTACAAATGCTCCAAAATCAGTTGTAGATGATACTACACCAGTAACAACATCACCAATTTTATAATTATTTACAAAAGCATCCATTGGTTTAGGAAGTAGTGTTTTAAGACTTACTCTTAGTCTTCTACCACTTTTATCAATTTCAATTACTTCTACATTAATCTCTTCATTTACTTCAATATAATCTTTTGGATGTTTAACATTTTTATCCCAAGAGATTTCAGATACATGTAAGAATGCTTCTAAATCTTCACCTAAATCTACAAATACACCATAAGGCTCAATATTACTTACAGTAGCAGTTACAGTATCACCTACTCCAATAATTTCATCTATAGTTTTCCAAGGATCTGGATTTGCATCTTTGATTGATAGTGAAAGATGTCTTTTTTTCTTATCATAATCAAGTGCTATTACACTTACTTCATCACCCTCATCAAAATATTTTGATGGATTAACAGGACCTTTGTGAGATATTTGAGAATAATGAACCAATCCGTCCATTCCACCAACATCTACAAACATACCATAGCTAGTAATTTTCTTGATTGTTCCAACCACTGGGTCTTTTGCTTCTAATAGAGCATTTACAATATCTTGTTTTTGGCTCTTATCTCTCTCAATTAGCTCTTTTCTTGAAATTACTACAGAGTTTTTATCTTTATCTACTTTTACAATAACAGCTTTTACTTTTTTACCCATAGAGTCATTTTTTGGACTTAGGTATGAAAGTGTTCTTGGCATAAAGAACTCTAAACCATCACAATCAACTATAAATCCACCTTTGTTTTTCTTAGTGATAGTACCTTCAATAATATACTCTTGTTCACTATCATACTCAGAAATAAACTCATTTAAAGCTGCTTTTTTCTTGGCCATATCATAAGATATAGAAGGTCTTTCACCTCTAAATCCAGTGATAATAACCATTATCTCATCACCAGCATTAAATAAAAGCACACCATCATTATCTCTTAATTGGTCTAATGATAAAAACGCTTCGTTTTTTCTACCAATATCAATAATTGCTTGATTGTCATCTTCTCTAATCTCAACTATTACACCATTTACTAAATCACTACTAGACTCCTGCTTCTTAAACGACTCTTCGAGCATCGCTCCAAAATCTACTTCTTCTTCTTGAATATCTTCAAATTTCATTTTACACCAATCCTTATTTGCCTATAATAGTGTAATTATACTATTTTTTATTTAAACTTAATTAACAAAAATAACTTTTAAATGATTTTATCTCTTTTTTTTGTAGATATTATAATATTAAGATAAAATAAATTTAATATTATCTAATCTTTTAAGCATTTTTACTTAATATTTAACTATCTAAAAGAGTCTCTAAATTCTCCATAGGTCGGGCAATTACTGCTCTATCTCCTTTGATAATGATAGGTCGTTCTATTAATTTAGGATATTTTACCATACTCTCTATAAGCTTATCATCACTACTTTCATCTTTTAGATTTAGCTCTTTATAAATATCCTCTTTAATTCTCATCATCTCTCTTGGTCTTATATTAAGTAAGCTTAAAACCTCTTTTATATTTTCAGTAGTTATATCATCTTCTAAATATTTGATAACTTTTGGTTCAATATTTTTATCATTTAATATTTTCATTGCTTCTCTTGATTTAGAACATCTACTGTTGTGCCATATTGTTATATTTTTCATTTTTTTCCTTTTATATCTAACTCTCTTGACTACCTCTAAGGACATCTAATACATTAGTAGCATAAGAGCCTTTTGGTAGTCTAAAACTAATCTCATAATGTGCTTTATCATCTATATATTTACCATCTATATCATCTACAAATATCCATGAATATCTTCTCCCACCTACAAAATCTATCTCTTTGATAAATTCATCTTCAAATATTTTGGCTATTTTTTCACTCTTTTTGGCTTTTGTTCCTGCTAAGAGTCCTGATATAGATATATCTCTCTCGTGAAATCTTTTGGCTTCTAGTTCTAAATCCTCTGCTTCAAATAGTCGTCCATAAGGGTAATGCATCATAATATCCCCTTCCAAAACTCTTAGAAATTGAGGTTGATTTTTGCTATTTTTGAGGCTTCCTCGCTCTAATTTCATAATATCTTCTACTTCACTCTCTTTAAATTCATTTAATAACAGACTTAACTCTACTCGTTTAGATAACCAATTATTAAACATATAGCTTTGATAAGCATTGATTAAAAAATCTCTTTTTTTCTTATCTCTAATTTTAAGCTTACCTGATAGAATATTTTCACCATCTTTATAGTTTTCATTACTATTTCCAAATCTTTGATTTCCAAAATAGTTTGGCACACCATTAGATGCTATCCACTCTAAAGTTGATTCTATTTTATCTTTTTGGGCTTTAAATACTCGTTTGAGTCTAATACTAAATCTATTGCCTTTAAGATGTCCTATTCTAATCTTGTTTGAGTGGATAAATTTATCTAATATTTTGATTTTGTTATGTGAGAAGTTTTCTAATTTATCTTGATGAATTTTGAGTAGGGATATATATTGAATTGTCATAGCATTTTTATCTTTTAATCCTGCATATCCAATCTCTCGTTTTTTAATCCCTAAATGAGATGATATTGTATCTATCATCTCCCAAGTTGTCATATCTTTTTTACGAATTTTAAGGATTAGATGTTCACCCTCTCCACTAAATTCGTATAAAGGTATCTCTTCTACTATAAAATCTCTAATAGAAGAATTAAAGGTAAAATCATTTTGGACATTTAGTGGATATAACCATCTATTTTGCTTCATCTGTTCTCTTTTTTTGATGCTATTATATCCAAATATATTATAGTTTTTTCAAGAATTTTGTTAATATAAATATTTTTGTCCCATTTACTCTACCTTGAATATGTGTTGGGTCATCTTGCACCATCTGAATTTTTTTGACAGTAGTTCCCTGTTTTGCTGTAAATCCTGCACCTTTTACTACCAAATCTTTGATAATAGTTACACTATCACCATCTTCTAATAGATTTCCATTAGCATCTCTTACAGGTTGAGCATTACTATCTTTGATACCATCTTTAGCCCACTCTAATATATCATCTTCAAGATATAATATATCAAGTAAATCTTGATTATTTAAAGCATTTAAGACTCTATAAGCTACAACCTTAACTCCATCTACTTCACTCCACATACTATCATTCAAACAGTGCCAGTGAGACTCATCAATTTTATCACTATCTTCTAACTGCTCTCTACATTTACTACATACTACAATTAAATCATCTCTTGGTGCTACTTGAAATTCGCTTAACTCATCACTTGAACCACATAATTCACACTTATTTCCACTTCTTACTTCTAACTCTTTGTTAATACTCATTTTATTCCTTCTTTTAATTTGGTTTGAGGAAGCAAACATTCTAAATTTTTCAAATCTAGCACTTTTTACCTCCTTAAAATAACTACTCTCTACATTCATACCAAAAAATACTCTTGCTAACATCAAATTTAACTTAATAAATCGTTTATCATCTTTGAGCTTATCTTCCCATATAGTTTTGATATAATTTTGATTATATAGTTTAAAAGCTAATATCAAATCATCAAAATCTCCATATTTTAAAAGATACTCTAAAAATAGTTTATCTCCTGCTTTTTCATAGGTCAAGTTTTTTGAGTAAGACCAAAAGATACCTTTCGTTTTTAGCTTATTAAATAGTTGTTCTTTTATCATTTCTAAACTCTATATTTTTTGATAAACAATTTTACCATCTATATATACTTTATCTGCTTCGTTACAGTGAAGAATTGTCCATAGAGATATTCTATCCATTGATTTTGGTTCATTTGGTAATCTCATCACTACTATATCACTATCTCTACCCTCTTCTAATACTCCACCATTTAACCCCAAAATATCATTAGCACTCTTTGTAATTGACTCTATTAGCTTATCTGCTAATATATTTATATTAATATTATGATGTATCATCAAAGCTGATTTAAGCTCATCTAAGATATTAAGAGAGTAATTTGAACTCATTCCATCAGTAGCCGTTGAGAACTTAATATCTTTATCTATTATCTTTTTAAGTGGTAGTGGTTTGCCACCTAAATATCTATTAGAACGGGGGCAATGGGCTATACTATGATGATTTTGTGATATTTTATCTATATCATCATCATCTACCTCAACAGCATGAGTAAGATGAGTAGAGTATCCATTAAATAAATCCAAAAAATCATCTTTGGTTGTAAGAGAGTTAGTTTGGTTTAAAAACTCTTCAAAAAACTCTCTAAACTCTCCTGTTGATTGAGCCAACCACTCTTTTTCGCTACTACTTTCCAAAAAATGGACAGATAGAGGGATTTGCTTCTCTTTTGCCAAAGCTATTGCTCTTTTGACTACTATTAGGTGGACTGAATATGGTGAGTGAATAGCAATAGCAGGTTTAATATTCTCTTTAGAGTAGTTACTTGAAAGCTCTAATCTCTCCAAAAAATCGCTATAAAGCATATCTACTGTTTGTGGGTTAGAACCTATTAATTCATTGAAAAACACCACTTTTTGCTTGGCTTTAATAGACTCTTCTAACTCTCCCCCATAACTACTAATCGCACCATAAGCAGTAATTCCTGAAGCTAACATATCATATATAGCTACTCTCATAGTCTTATTATCACTATCACTTATAATATCTTCTCTATTACTCATCACACTTCTAAGCCAACCTACAAATGAGCCATATTCAAGTGTAGTTTGATTAGATGAGAACTCTAAATGTACATGAGTATTGATAAACCCTGGGAAAATCACACTATTTGGTGCTAATTTTTCTATCTCAATATTAGGGTATTTTGATAATATATCATCAATAGAACCAATATACTCTATCTTTTTATCAAATACAATCGCACTATTTTCTATATATTTGCCATCTACATATATATAATCAGCTTGTAAAATTTTCAATCTATACTCTCCATAATCTCTTCTTTAACATATAATAGATGTTTATATATAGATTTTAAATCATCTATTTTAGAACTATCAAAATTATCACTTATAAAATATTGATAACTATCTACATCTAACTTCTCTAAAATCATAAAATTCCAAATAGCACCTTTAATATAAGCACCTTTAATTGTTGTGGAGTTATTTAACTCCACTGCTGATATCAATTCTGCTAATAACTGCTCTTCGGGGTCTGATGTACCTTTTGTTCGTTTAAATTCTTGAATAAAAAAATATGGTACTTCAGGCATTCTCAAACCTTTGGCTATAAAAAAGTCTGGAGTACCTTTGAGAATAAATCTATCATTTTTATATATCAACTGCTCCTCTGAATAAAATCTAATATCTTTATCTCTAACTGTAAATTTAATATGATTAAAAATTTGACTTAAAAAGTGTAATTTTAAATCCTCTTCATTATAATATCTAAGTAAAAAACTCTCCTCTTTTAGAAGTTGAATCAAAAACTCTTCTATATTTTTATCTAATTTAATATCACTATTAAACCAACTATCAAATATTGAGTTATCAAAATTTATCTTAATAGATACAAGAGATTTAAGCTCTTCAAGAGTTATTTTAGAAAAAGAGTAACTTTTAATGGTATCTAACTCTTCTAATTTTAACTCTCTTATCTTATCTATATCTTCAAGAGATAAATTTTTTATTAAATCCTGTAATGACATATCTCTACTTTGAGATTTTCTCTAACATAGCACTCATTAATCTCACACCTGCCCCACTCGCACCTACTGGATTTTCTCCCCATTCAGATGATACAAATGCTGGTCCTGCTATATCTAAATGTACCCATTTATCTCTATTTTTATCCTCTATAAACTCTGATAAAAATAGTCCTGCTGTTATAGCACCACCATATCTTGTATTTGATATATTACAAATATCTGCTATATTACTTTTAAGAGTAGCTTTTAGATATGGATTGAAATCTAATTTTGTAGCTAACTCTCCTGATACTTTATTAGATACTTCTAAGACTCTATTTATTGCCTTATTGCTATTTCCCATTACACTTGTAGTATATTGCCCTACTCCTACAACAGAAGCACCTGTAAGTGTAGCCATATCAAATATATAATCAGCCTCTACCTCTTGTTGGGCATAGCATAATACATCAGCTAATACCAATCTACCCTCAGCATCTGTATTTTGTACTTCAATAGTTTTACCATTTTTAGCCACTAATACATCATCAGGTTTATAAGCATCTCCACCTATCATATTCTCAACCGCTCCAATAAATCCATGAACCTCTACATCTAAATTCATCTCTGCTACACTTCTAATAATACCCAAAACAGCACACCCACCACTCTTATCTGATTTCATAGATACCATAAAATCAGATGGCTTTAGGCTAAGTCCTCCACTATCATAAGTAAGTCCTTTACCTATAATAGAGATTACCTTTTTGGGATTTTTGGGCTTATAAGATAGATGAATTACTTTAGGCTTATGGCGACTTGCTCTTGCTACGGCTAAGAGTGTATTCATCTTCTCTTTTGTAAGTGCTTTTATATCTAATACTCTACAATCTAAATTATATTTAGATGCTAATTTAATAGCCTCCTCTTCCATTGTAGCAGGATAAAAATCTTCTGGTGGGGTATTTACCATATCTCTTGTATAGTTTGTAGATTTAGCTACTATTTGAGCTTTTTTAATCTCTTCAAAAGCTTTATCAATATCTATATCTTGACTAGATACAACAGTGATTGATTTAATATTTTGGCTACTCTTTTTGCTTTTATATTTATCAAAGCTATAAGCACCTAATATAAATCCCTCAACCATAGCACGAAACTTTCTATCTATTGCTACTTTAATAGTAGAATATTTTGTATTTTTGATAGATTTTATAGCTTTAGCAGATGCTACTCTAAGATTGAAACTATTAAGCTTATCTACTCCTACATATAATCTATCTTTTGAAGCTACTAAATATGTACTACCTTGTGATTTATCAAATCCCACTTTTTTTAGTAGTTTTTTATCTTTTATATTTTTACTCTTTTTATTAACTATAAAAATTATCTCTAATGAAGCATTAACTTCATCTATATTTTTATTTACTATATCTATTTTCATTCTATACCTTTTTGAATAATTCATTAATTAATTTTACTATAAAGAGATTAATATATCGCTTATTTGTTTTTATATTACTTTATAACTTCTTACCCATCACTAAAACAGGGAAAAATTTAATACCCCATGCAATAAATATTAATAACCATACACCAATAGATATATCAAATACCACCATAAAGTTTAACCCTTTTGCAGTGGCTAAAGATAGAAAAAGTCGCATAATAATTATAATTTGAGTCCAATAAAATAGAGCTATTGTAATATTATCAGCTACCATTTGATTGCCTGAGTGTCCTATTGTTACACGAGTTCCAAATCCAATTAACATTGTAAAAATAAATCCTAATGCTAGAGTATGTACATCTAAATATAAAAAGTTTGTATTATCAATTAAAGTTGTAAGGTTTGATATTGCTGAAAATAAAAATGCTATTGGTATCCAATAGAGTCCTATATGTAAAATCCAAATAAATGGATTGGGATTAGGAAATGGTAATCTCCATCTAAATAACTCTCTACCTATCAATGCAAACAGTATAAAATCTATAAAAAATGATAAGTTTGGTTTGATAATTTCTACGACTACTCTTGCCACCAATAATCCCACCATTAATTTAAAAAATAGAGGATTTTTATCAATAAAAGCATTTGAAAAAAATGGTACCATTCTTTGGGCTACTGTAAATGTAACCAAAAATAGATATAGATATAGAGCAATATCCACAGCAATAGTATGAAATATCTCCATTGACAAAGAGGATATAAAAAGAATATGAGATATAACACCAAATACCATAGCCACCAAAATCCAAAATTGGTCATCTTTGGCTTCTATTGGCGAGGATATATAAATATCTTTTAGAATTTTGAGTGATTTTGTATGTGCTAAAACATTAATTGCCATAGCACCTAACACTACTTCACTAGATGTAAAAACCCCAATTATCATCAAAAATGAACTAGCTAAAAATAGCCAAAAAACACCAATATAGAGTGATTGCTTAATAGCAGGAGTGCTAGAAAATCTAGGAAAAGTAGTAAATAAAAATGCTATAAAAGCAGGAGTAAAAAGCATAAATATCATACTATAAGCATGATAACTTTTAGGTAATATCTCAATAGTTAAAATGCCTTTGAAGCTAAGCATAAAAATAAGCATCGTAATAATAGCATTAATAAATGCCAATAAAAAAAATGGTTGATGTGGTTGTGATAAGAAATAGTCTGTTTTCAATTGTGTTCCTTTTTGAATTATCTCAATACTTTTGGCACAAGCTTAGATTGAAGCAATAAAATATTTATATAACTCATCACCTTACTTGTAATATTTTTTGCCAATCTCTCTTTAGCAGAGGCTATATCTGCTATTGCACCTGTCATATCTAATATACTTTTTTGAGAGCTTAGTTTAAATAATTTATTATATTTATTATATTTTCTTTTTGAGCTTTTGATATATCTATTAATTCTATATGTTGATTTTTGGGCATATTTAAACTGCATAAAGCTTTTTTGGTATTTTTGTTTTATTAATTTTAATATATCTTGGTGGTTTATTACTAATTTTAGCCTTTTTAGCTTATTTATCTCTTTTGCTATTTTATCTTTGCCTCCATTAAATATATTATATCTTACATTTATCTCTCCACTATATTGATTGTCTGTAATTACACTTGTTTGTACTAATGGTTCTGATTTATAGGCTTTGAGTTCAATATCAACTGTTGGTAAAAAGTTGGCATTTGATTGGGCTATGGCATAACTGCTTTTTTCTATATCAATAGCATTTTTTAGTAGTTCTCTGTTTATTTTATTGAAGTTAATTTTTGATATATTTTTGATAAGGTGTTTTTTGATTTTGATTTTACTACTTAGTCTATTTGGTGATATACCTACTTTTTCTCTATATATCTCTTCTTGTCTTTGATAAGTATCTTGTAGTTCTAAATATCTTAAAATTGCATTTTCTAATTTGACATCTACCTCTAATCCATCTATTTCATTTCCATATTTTGCTTTTTGGGTAGCTATATATTTGAGTGATTTATATTTAGAAATCATATCTTTGTATATATTCAATATTTTTTTGGTTTCTACTAGGTTAATATGTGCTTCAATTGCTCCATATATTACCTCTTGTGCTACTTTTTGGTACTCTATCATAGCTATCTCTCTATCCCTTTTTGCCATCTCAATTGTATTTTTATCATATCCACCATTATATAGATTTTGTTTTAGAGTTATAGAATAGTTTGTACTACTATTAATACTATCTTCTCTATCTTGAAACTCTGTTTTTTCTCGTTTTTTATATAGTGCTAAATCAACTGTTGGGTAGTTATTAGCTTTTGCTTGTGATATATATTTATCTTTTATCTCTATCTCAATATTTTGAGATTTAAGTTTATCACTATTATCTAGTGCATATTTGACACTCTTATATATACTATTTGCATCTAATCCCATAGATAATAGTACTATTAATAGAATTTGTTTAAACAATTATATCTCCTTATCTCTCATGAAGAGCATTTTTATATGTTTTTATAATTGGTTTGAATATAAAATCAAATATAGATTTTTTACCAGTTACAATATTTACTTCAGCTACCATTCCTGGCATAATTGGTAAATTTCTGCCATCTTTGGTTAGGTGATTTTTATTTGTGATAATTTTAATTATATAATAGTGTTGATTATTTACTTTATCAAAAATAGTATCAGCACCAATCTCTACTACTCTACCATCTAATCCACCATATATAGAAAAATCATAAGCTGTAATATTTACAGTTGCTTTTTGGTCTTTTGCAATAAATGCTATATCTTTGGGATTGACTTTTGCTTCAATTAAGAGTTTATCATCAAGTGGTAAAATATCCATAATTATCTCTGCTGGTTTAATAACCTCATTTTTATGCGAAAAGTATAAATCTTTGATAATACCATTAGATATTGAGTATAAAACAGTTCGTTTAAGTCTATCTTTATCAGCCACATTTTTGGCATCAAGTTGTTCAATAGATAAACCTAAGGCTTGAAGTTCTCCTAGTGCTTTTAATCTAAATCCAATAAGCGTCTCATTGATTTTACCATTCATCTCTTTAATATAGCTATTTGCCTCTATGATATTCTCTTTGTATGATTTTAGAGTAGATATTATATCAATATACTCTCTTTGTAGTGTATATACTTGTTCTATAGATATAACACGACTTTTATGAAGCTCTTTTTTTATCTTAAGCTCTCTTTCTATTATACTCTTTGATTTTTCAAGTTGAGCTATTTTATTTTCTAAATCTTTTATCATTGATAATTTCTGTATCTTTTTCTCTTTTATAATTTCAAGTTTTGTATTAAGTTCTAATACTCTTTTATTAAAAATCTCTATCTGTAAAGATGCATAACTCTCCAACTCTTTGGGAAATATAAGAGTGATATTTTTATCTTGTTGATAAAACTTCTCCTCTAGCAATCTAATCTCTTGTGCTCTTTTGCTCTTTAGTTGTACTATTGTATCTCTATTTGTTGAAAAATTTCTTGTGGGGTCTAACTGTACAAGTTTATCACCTTTTTTGACAATATCACCAGTAGATACAAATATTTTTTCAATTATCCCACCATCAAAAGCTTGAATATTTACTAGAGATGATTGGGTAATTACTTTACCTTGTGCTTTAATCCTCTCATCAATATATGCGGTATTTATCAATACAATAAATGCTATCAATACAAATAGTATACTATATAAAAGTAAATTATGTGTAAAATTTTTTTCATATTTAACTGTAAATAGGAGGTCATCTGTATATTTTAAATCCTCTTTTTTCATTTTTTACCTTTTAGAGATTTTAATACCTCATTTTTAGGACCATCTTTGATAATCTTACCATTTTTCATTATAATAATCCTATCTACTAATTGTAATACTGATGGTTTATGAGTAACTACTACAAATGTCTTATCTTTTATCGTCTCTTTTAAATTTTTAATAATACGACTTTCAGTTTGGGAATCTATTGAATCTGTTGGTTCATCTGCTAAGAGTATTTTGGTATCATTTGCCAATGCCCTTGCAATTGTAACACTCTTCTTTTCTCCTCCTGATAATCCATCTCCTCTCTCTCCAATGACCATATCAAGACCTTTTTTATGCTTTGATATAATACCATTAAGTCCTACAAGAGAAGCTATCTCTAAAAGTTTTTTATCAGATATATTCTCATAACCCACAGATATATTATCTCTTAAATTCCCAGAAAAGAGTACAATATCTTGTGGGATAAGAGATATAAAAGAGTGAATATCATGAGGGTCTATATTTCTCATCTCTGTATCATCTAACATAAGTGAACCTTGTGTAGGGGAGTATAGATGGGATATTAATTTGATAAGAGTTGATTTACCAGAACCAACTTTACCTAATATAGCTACTTTCTCTCCAGCTTTGATATGTAAATTTATATTTTGTAAATTATCAAATTGAGCCTCAGGATACCTAAAAGATACATTATCAAATGTAATACTACCATCAATTACATCATGCTTGACATATTGAGCCTTACTATATCGCTCATCATCAAGCTTCATAAAGTCATCAAGTGCCTTATATGATGATAGTGTCATATTAAATTGGGATAAAATTCCTACAAATTGAGCTATTGGTGCCATCGCCCTACCATTTAAAATCATTGTAGCAATTATCACACCCATAGTAATACTCTTATCTACAATCGCCATATAAGACCCAAGTCCAACCAAAGCTACAGAACTCATCTGAACCACTGTAGCTATTAAAGAACTTGATATTTTAGACTCTACATTAATTCTATGATTAATATTTGTAGTATCTTTGATACTAGCCTCCCACCTAGATGACATTCTATTATGAGCCCCTGATGACTTGATAGTCTCTAATCCATAAACAGACTCTACTAGATTACCATGTTTGATTTTGGATTGTGTAAATGAATCTGCTACGATTGGCTTTAGTCTTTGTTGTGTAATAAGGGCTATAAATATAATAAGAATAGCAGTAATAAGAGGCACATAAGCCAAAGCACCACCTACTAAAAATATGATAAACATAAAAAGTAATGCAAAAGGCATATCTATTATAGTTACCATAGTAGCACTTGTCAAAAACTCTCTAACTTTTTCAAATGATTGTAGAGTATTTACAAATATACCTGTTGAAGTTGGTTTTTTCTCTAATTTTAAGTTCATAAGATGGTCAAAGATATTAAGTGATACTAATATATCAGTCTTTTTACCTGCATCACTCAAAAAATATACCCTCAAAAATTTGAGTATAAAATCCAATACCAAAGCAATAATCACCGTAATAGATAAAACCCAAAGAGTCTCTATAGCATTATTAGGAATAACTCTATCATAAACATTTAGAGTAAACATAGGAAGTGCTAAAACCATTAAATTTATCATAATAGTTGTAAGAATTAATTGTGCATACAATCCTTTATTTAACATTACAGACTTTATAAACCAATCTTTTGGATTTAGATTACTAATATATGAGTTGTTTTTGCTATGTTTATGAAAATTAAAATTGGGTTTAATTAATATTATCTCATTATCAAATATTTCACCAAATCTATCTCTTGTAACATACTCCAAACTATTCTCTAAATGTAGATTTTGTATGATGATTTTATCATCTTGATAACCAACAACTACACAATATTGATTATTTTTAAGCTTAGCTATTACAGGTAAAAATTCCATCTCTATATTAATACTCTTTTGTTCTATAATCTTAGAATCAAAATGTAACTTTTGTGAAACCCTCCCTATATATTGATAAGGTATATCACCATCAAACTTTGGTAGCTGTGAAAGAATACTATGTTGTGTAATATCTTTACCATAATATTTTGCTACAAAAATAAAGGAATTTAAAAGAGTCTTATCTTGCATTATAATTTACCTTGTGTTATTTTAAATGAAAGTTTGTTATGATTATAACTAATTTATTTGAAACTAAGGATAATAATTGAAAATTGTAATTATTAAACTTTCGGCTATGGGTGATATAGTTCATTCAATGGTAGCACTAGAGTTTATAAAAAAAAGAGTACCAAATATAACTATTGATTGGGTTGTAGAAGATAATTTCAAAACTATTTTAGAAAATAATAGTAACATTGCAAATATACTACCATTAAACTTAAAGTCTATTAAAAAAGATAAAAAAAAGATATTTAGCGAGATTAAAAAGCTAAAAAGATACTCCAAAAACCAATATGATATTGTAATAGATGCACAAGGACTTATCAAATCAGCCATAAGTGCTAGATTAATAGCCAATAAAAATAGCACAATTATAGGCTTCTCTCAAAACTCTATTAGAGAAAAAATCGCATCAAAATTTTATCATAAACATATTAGCATAGATTATAGTGCCAATACAATTGATAGAAATATCAAAGTAATTTGTGGTGCATTAGATATAGAAGTAACCCCACAAGAGATAATAGATAAGAGTAGATTTCTATTTTTTAAAAAAGAGTTTACCAAAATAGATTTCAAAAGTAGATATAATATCTTTGTAATAGGTTCAACTTGGGAGAGTAGAAACTATCCCAAAGAGAAATTTGTAGAGATTGCAAATAGATTAAAAATAACAACCTATATATCATGGGGAAGCCAAGAAGAGCATAAAAAAGCATTATGGATGCAACAACAATCTACATATATCAAGGCACTACCCAAAATAAATCTAAATGAACTAAAAGAGATAATATATCACTCAAACCTACTAATAGGAAATGATACAGGCCCAACACATATAGCATGGGGATTAAATAGAGCATCTATCACAATATTTGGCCCTACCCCAATAAATAGAATATATATCACCCCAATAAACAGAGCCATCAAATCAAAAAGTAAAATCAATCACTATAAATTAGATAAAAATGATTACTCTATTAGAGATATTAGTGTAGATGAGGTGATAAAAGATATAGCAATATGCAAATGATAAAATAAGAAAAAATAGGATAAAATACTAAAATAATAGGCACACTTTAGAAGTAGCTAATGCATATGGGATTCTCCCACCAAAATCTAGGAGATAAAATGAGTGATGATGATAGAGCTATAATGATACTAGAAAAGGCTGTATTTAGAGCCAAAAAAGAGTTGGAGATTAAGCAAAACTTTAGACCTTTTGCTATGATATTACATAATGATGGCAAAATTAAAAGTATTGAAAATAGGGTTGAAGATATAGAAGAGAGTTACGAACTACTTCGTAATAGTATGGAGATAAGGGCTAGAGAAGATAGTGTAGATGTGATTGTATTAGTAATTGATACACTTATCCCTGAACGGTTTGAAAAGGGTGTGCCAACAGGAATAAGATTGCATTTAGAAGAGAAGAGTCAAGAGAATAAGCAGGTATCGGCAAGATATATTTATGTACCTTATGAACTTTGTAAAACTACTACTTCTAGTGAAATATTTGCTAAGCTATATGCCCCAGTTCCAGTTGGATTTCCTGCTGAATTTATCAAGAAACCCAAAGATTAATATTATAAAAATGCCAATAGAGATGCCGTTACTGCAACATTTAGAGACTCTACCCCTCTATTCATCTCTATTTTGATACTTTTATTTGATATGCTCTCTATCTCATTAGATATTCCATCACTCTCATTACCTAATATAAATATAGTTTTATCACCATACTTTTGTTCTCTATAATCTATTTTAGCTTTTGTAGATAGTGTATAAATATCTGCTTGGTTACTTTTGAAAGCTTTAAGAGTTTTAAATAGGCTTTTTGTTTTGATAATTGGGATTTTAAATAGTGTCCCTGCACTTGCTTTTATCACTAATGGTGATATTTTGGCTGAATTTTTATCTTCTAAGATTAACCCATCTATATTTCCTGCTGTGATAGAACGGATTATCATACCTAGATTTTGAGGGTTTTGGACTCTATCTAATGCTATTAATCTATAATTTCTATTTTTTTCCATAAATTCATTTTCATTATTAGAGTATTGAAGCATAATATCTAATGCCACACCTTGGTCTTGTTTGGCATTTTTAGATACTCGTGAAAGCGACTCTTTAGAGTGATATTTTATCTCTATATCTCTACTATTTGCCAACTCTTTAATCTTTGATATGACTTCTGCATCTTTATTACTATTACTTAAATGAAGTTTGTATATAGATATATTCCCATCTTCCAACGCCTCTACAACGGCATTTCTACCATAAATCGTAAGCATCTTATCAAAGAAACTCTTTTTATCTAAATACTCTTTTGAATCTTGCATCTATTATTCTCCTTTTATATTCATCATATTATAACATAATATGAAATAAGCTATAATATATCTTATGAAACAAAATATTTATCAATATCTATTGGCAAATAGAGAAAATTATACAAGAAGCTTTTGAAATAAAGGAAAATTAAAATGAAACAGATAGATACAACATATATAAAAAAATGTAATCAAGCCCTACAAAAAGCAAACCTTGAAATCAAAAAATATTCTCAAGATGATTTTATGTATGAGATGTATAGAAGTGCTATTATCAAAGAGTTTGAAATAATTTTAGAACAATCTGGCAAACTTCTAAAAAAGGTATTAAGAGCATATTTTCATAGTAACAAAGCAGTTGATAAGTTGCTATTTAAAGATATATTTAGAGAAGCAGGACTTCATTCGCTTCTCTCTATTGATGAGGTTGAAAGATGGTTGATTTATAGAGATAATAGAAACTCAACAGCTCATGATTATGGAGTAAATTTAGCAGATGAGATTTTGGTTTTGATAGAACAATTTATAAAAGATGTAGATAGACTTATAGAGGTACTAGATGCTTCTAAGAGATAAAGATAGAAAACTTATATTAAATATAACCCAAAAAATATTTAAGACACCTATTAAATTATGGGCTTATGGTAGTCGTGTAAATGGTGAGGCTCATGATATGAGTGATTTGGATTTAGTTGTTATATCATTAGATAATCAAAAGATAGATATAGATGAATTGATAAGTTTCAAAGAGGCTTTAAGAGATTCAAATATCCCTATGCTTACACAAGTAATGGATTGGAATAGAATACCAAAGAGTTTTCATCAAAATATTTTAGAGAATTATGAAGTATTGGTATGAAACATAACAGTAGTGCAAATGAAAATAAATGTACTTAATGTGAATATATAAATTATTGTGATGATAGATTTTAGCTAAACGATTTTTGGGGTGGGTATGTCCAAAGACAGATGACCCATCTCATTTGTATTTATCCCAAGGCTCGTTTAAACCTATTTTATGATTTCAACCAGAGGCGAAACTTAGTTTGAAATAACTTAATTTGAAATCACACCTCTATCTCTATTTTTTCACCATTATTAGAAGAGGCTCGTTCTAGGGCATCGTCTATTTTATTAAATAGTGAGTCCATCGTATCTCTATCTGTTATCTCTGTTACACCACAAAAAACCTCTATTTCACACTCTTTTTCAATACTCCCAAGTAGTTTTTCTGCCAAAATTATAGCACCACTTAGAGATGTATTTGCTGTAACTATTATATATTCTGTATTAGATATTTTACCAAAATAATCATTTACTCTTGTCATCTTTAATACAATGCTTCCCATCTTTTTGATAGTTTTATAATTTGTATTTAGTGGGACTTTTATTGCTAGAAGTGATAAATCAATTTTATATCTTTGCTTTCTTGCCATCTCATCAACAAGTTTATCTTCTATAAATGATTTATGATAGGCATTTGAGATTGGGTCTTTTTTGATAATATCAACTATTGATTTATGATACTCATCTTGTGTAATTTGTTCATCACCTAGATTTAATATATCTTGTTTGTACTCTTGTTGGTGTTTGTTAATATGAATTATCATAAGTATTGTATATATAAATGTAGTAAGTAGTACATTTCCAATAATAATTGCTATAAACATATCTTTGTAGATAAATGTATCAGGTAGAGAGTGACTCATAATAATTGATAATGCTCCCTTGCTTCCTGCAAAAGTAAGAGTTTGTATCCATCTTGTGGGTAGTTTAAAACTCTTAATCATTGTAAATATACTACCATATCTCACCATAGTAGTAAGAAGAAATATCACTAAAATCTCTTTGTAATATATATATAAATCTCCAAAATTAATAACATTAGCTATAATAATAAATACAATAGCATTAGCAAATATACCAATAAATGAAGCCTCTTTTTTGTACTCTCTAAACTCTTTTTTGGTAATTGCAGGTACTCTTTTGATAAGTTCTAATAGGTTATTTTCTATATTCTCATAGGTATCAATACCATTAGATAATATTTCAGGTGTTTTTAACTCTTTTTGAACAAACATCTTAAAAGTCAAAACAGATGATACTATAGATAAAATCCCTGCGATATGAAAGTGTTCTGCTAATAAAAAGGAGACTATTACAACAAGATAAATTATTAAAAACTGGTCAAATGTATTTTTGAGTATCTTAATAGCAAAATATCCAATAGAGGCTACTAGCACACCAATAGAGATAGATAATAGTAGAACTTTAAGTAGAGTAATATTGATAGATATAAATGTAACATTAGCACCATTAATAAGAGGAATAGCAATAAAATAAAATATTATCAAAGCTGTAACATCATTAAAAAGAGATTCAGATTCAGCATATATTTTAATCTGATGAGGTAGTTTAAATTTACCCATTATAGAAGATACTGTAATAGCATCTGTAGCCATAAGCATACTAAATAGTGCAATCAAAACTCCAAAACTCCACTGATATTGTGGCAGTAAAAAAGGTGTAAGAGATGAAGCAATAGCAATTGATATAATAACAGCAATAAATGCTAGATAAAATATCTCTTTAGCATATTTTTTAAGCGATTTAACCGATAGATTTAAAATATCAGGCAATAAAATAACAGGCAACATCAAATACAATATCTCATCAAACTCTTGATGGTTTATCTCAAAGAGTTCAGGAAATATAAATGAGACCAAAAATGCTTGAATAATAATAGATAAAGTAGATGGTACTTTAAAAGCCTCTTCTGTAATCCGTGAAATTATTATTATAAGTAATAATATTGTAACAAGTATCAACATAATAAAATACTCCTAATCTTTTGTTGTTATATTATAACATATATTATAATACCCCAAGGAAAACAAACAACTAAAAAATAACTCTAATCTAAAAAAGAGTAAAATTAGATAAGAAATGAAAAAAGGGGTATAAGATGAGTCGTAAAAAAACAGT
>JAMOOX010000150.1 GCA_027065045.1 Campylobacteraceae bacterium
GATTTATCATTGGGTGGATACAGTGATTGGAGAGTACCAACGATTAAAGAGCTTATGACTTTGAGTGATAAATCTAAAAGTAATAACTCAATAGATAATATATTTCAAAATTGTAATAGTGGAATATATTGGAGTAAAAGTGAGTTAGATGGAGAGTCTAGCAAGGTTTGGGGTGTGAAGTTTGATTTAGGTGTAGATAGATGGGTAAATAAATCTAAAGAAAATTATATTAGATGTATCAGAGATAAGTAGGAGAGGTAGATGAAAAAAATTATATTAACAACAACTATATTAGTAAGTTCTCTTTTGAGTGATTTTTACAAAGAAAATAGTATGGTAACAGATATTCAAACAGCATTTCAATGGCAAGACCAAGAGTATTCACAAGATGAGATTGATATATATAAAGATGGTGATAGTTTCAATAAAGTAGGAAACTTTGAAGATGCAATTGCATATTGTGAAGATTTAGTATTAGATGGATATAGCGATTGGAGATTGGCAAACTTTAATGAATTATATACTTTGGTAGATAGGAATATCTCAAATCCAGCTCTAAATTCAATATTTGAAAATGTACCAAATGGTAAATATTGGAGTAGTACAACAGTAGAATCTAATACTGATAAGGGTTGGGTAATAGATATAGAGTATGCCAATTCAGAGTGGTTAGATAAGACTACAAGTGCTTATATTAGATGTATTCGTAATTAAATAAAAGGTAAAAAAATGAACTTAATATATCAAATGCTAACTCTACAACAAGAGTTAAATGATTCAACAAATGGTAAAAATTGGGAAGAGGGAATTACTAAAAATGCAAAAGAGATTGATTGGAGAAGATGTATTTTTATGGAGAGTGCAGAGCTAATTGATAGCTACCCATGGAAACATTGGAAAAGTATTGATGCTAAGGCTGATATTGATAATGCCAAAATAGAAGTAGTAGATATTTGGCACTTTGTTATGAGTCTAGCACTAGAGGATTATAAAATTAATCTAAAAGGTGATATAGGATTTTTGGCTAATAAGATTGAAAAACTAGCAAACTACAATCTACTATTAGAAAATAGTAATATAAACCCAAACCACAAAGATACAATATCTCATATAGAAAATATGATAAGAGCAGTATTTACTCATAAAACAGTAGAAGAGATTATGGATAAATTAATCACTATATCTATTGATGTAGGATTAAATTTAGACTCTATCTATAAACTATATATAGGCAAAAATATACTAAATGTATTTAGACAAGATAATGGATACAAAGATGGTAGCTATATCAAAATATGGAATGGCAAAGAGGATAATGAGGTAATGAGTGAGATTTTAAACTCTAATGATGTGAAGCCTAAAGAGTTGTATGATATGCTTCAAGTGGAGTATAATAGAGTTTTAAACGGCTAAAAAATATCAAAAAGACTATGATTATATGCTAAAGGCTGTTGGAATTTGGGAAAAGAGTTTGCCATCAAATCACCCATATTTAAAAAGTTCAAGAGAAGATTTAGAGGTAATTAAAAGTATGTTGTAGTTATTATATTTTGGTTTCACCCACCCTACTTTTTACAAAAACAAAATGTTAAATCAAAGGAATTATATGATAAACTTTAAATTAGAATATAATAAATTATAAGGAGAAAAAATGGATCATTTTACAGAGACGACTCGTACAGGTTATGGTAGTAATATAGGTAACTCTTTTAAGGGTATAATTACAGGAGTTATATTTGTATTTATTGCAATAGGTGTATTATGGTGGAATGAGGGGCGTAGTATAGAACAAGCTACTGCTCTTAATGAGATGAAAGAGAATATCATCACTCTACCTAATACAAAATATGATGCACAATATAATGGTAAAGCTGTACTGCTTCAAGGTAGTGCTAAACCTTTGTCCGTGATAGAAGATACAACATTTGGGCTTAAAAGTAATGGCTTAAATTTACGAAGAAATGTAGAGATGTATCAGTGGGAAGAGAAGAGTACATCTCATACAGAAGATAAATTAGGTGGTGGGACAGAGACTACTACTACTTATGATTACTATAAAGTATGGTCAAGTAGTGAGATTAGTTCAATCTCATTCAAACACCCAGAAGGACATCAAAATCCTACTATGGCATATAAGAGTCAATCCTTTTCTACTGATGCCTCTATGGGAGATTATCATCTATCTCAAAATATAGTAAGTCGTTTTGGGACAGGTATCTCTGTGGGTGATTTATCAAGTCTGCCTAAGAATATTCATGGTGTTACAAATCATGGTTCATACTTATATAAAGGGTATAATACAACTTATCCTAAAGTTGGGGATTTAAAAATTACCTTTAGTTATGCACCAGCAGGTGATTATACTATTGCAGGGAAGTTACAAAACAGAGATATTGTAGCATATACTACTGGTAATGGCAAGAACTTTATATTTACTCGTTCTGGTATGGTTTCTGCTCAGAAGATATTTCAAGAGGAGTTAGATGCTAATAGTATGCTTACTTGGATATTGCGATTTGTGGGACTACTTGTGATGTTTATAGGATTTAATATGATACTCAAACCTCTCTCAACTCTTGCAAATGTAATACCAATGGTTGGTTCGTTAGTAGGTGGAGTTACAGGACTTATAGCAGGTGCTATTACTTTGATATTAGGTTCTATTATTATAGCCCTTGCGTGGTTTACATCTCGTCCAATGCTATCTCTAGGTATTATTGGTACTGGTGTGGTTATTGGTATAATTTTATCTAAAATGGGTAAAAGAGATATGGTAGTATCTACACCACCATCAAGAAATAGTACTCCTCCACCAAGTGTAGAAGAGAGTGTAGCCCAAGATAGCAGTTCTACACCCCCACCAAGAGGCACACCACCTCCTAGAAGATAAACAACTTATCTAATCAATAAAAAAGAGATTATAAATAATCTCTTTTTTTATAAATTTTAGGTAAAATCCCACCTATGAAAACAGATATTAATGCACTAGACCCAGAGTCTATAGACTTCTCAATGTTAGATTATGATTGTTCATATATTGAGGGTAATAAGACAAGAATGAATTATAAATATGTTTATCAAGCTAATAGCAAATTTGTAACTGCTGTAATCAATCGTGGTTGGAGAAGATTTGGTAAATACTTTTTTTACCCTATTTGTGGTAGTTGTAATGAGTGCAAAAGTCTTCGTATTGATGTAGAAAATTATCAAATGAGTAAATCACAACGAAAATCTATCAAAAGAAATAAAAATACACAAATTATTCTACAAAAACCCACAATCACACAAGCACATATTAATCTATATAATAAATATCACCATAGTAAATCAGAAACTGATGGTTGGAGTCATAAATCTATATCTCAAAAAGAGTATTATGAGAATTTTGTAGAGGGTGCTTTTGAGTTTGGTAAAGAGGTGCTTTATATGGTAGATGGTAACCTTGTGGGAGTTGATTTGATTGATATATTAAATGATGGGATTAGTTCAATATATTTTTATTATGATAGAGATTATGCTAGACAATCATTAGGTGTATATTCACTACTTTATCAGATAGAGTTAGCTAGAAAACTAGAACTTAAATGGATATATTTAGGTTATTGGGTAGATGGGTGTAAAGCGTTTGAGTATAAGACAAATTTCAAACCACAAGAGATATTAGATGGGTTTCCTAATATTAATGATAATTCGTGGTGGGTCAAGAACTATTGATAATCAAATTTTAATCAAAAAAGATGTATAATTAAATTATTAAATAAATCAAAGAGAGATTGTGCTATGCCTAAAGAGATACCATTTTTTATTCAACCTATAGAAACTAAAAGTTTTGATAATATGTCAGAGATATTAGATAGAGAAAATTCAAGCGTAGAGAAGCTAGAGAGAACTTTCAAAAAGTATATAGGGAGTAAGTATGCTATAGCCGTTACAAATAGTAGTTCTGCTATTCATTTGGCTCTATGTGCCTTAAATCTTAAGAGAGGTGATAAAATACTTTGTAGTGTAAACTCTTTTGTAGGGATACCTGAGGGAGTAAGACACTTTGATTCTGAACCTATTTTTGTAGATTGTATAGAAGATAGCTATACAATAGATTTAGATAAATTAGAGATTGCTATTGAATTAAATCAGAGTAAAAAATTAAAAGCTGTGATAGTAAATCATTTAGCAGGTAATAATATTGATTTAGATAGATTATATGCTATTGCAAAAGAACATAAGATAAAAGTGATAGAAGATGCTACAGATGCTATGGGTAAAGAGTATAATGGTAATAAGATAGGTAATACTGGTGCAGATATTACAATATTTAATTTTGCCCCTCATATGAGTAACCCACTTGTCAATGGGGCAATGTTTGTAACTAATGGAGAGCTATTATATGAAAGAGCAAAAATTCTCAAAAATCACTGTATCTTAGATGAAGATTGGAATACTTATGGTAAGATAGAGTATCTATATAATGTGATTGATGTGGGTTGGGAGTATAATATGAGTGAGACAGAGGCATATATGGCTCTATCAATCTTTGAAAATATTGATAAAAATATTGCAAGAGTTCAAGAGATAGCATCAATTTATAATAAAAAACTATCAAATATCAAAGGTTTAAAAGTACCAGAATTTGAAAACAAAGATTTTTGGAGTCAATACATTATAGAGATAGATAAAAATAGAGACCATTTTGCTAAAAAGCTTAAAAATAGAGGTATTAGTATAGCATTACATTATGTACCTCTACATCTATTAGATTATTATAAGAAAAAATACTCTATTAAAGTATTTGATTTTCCAGTATCATTGAATATATATCAAAAAGTAATGTCTCTACCTATATATCCATCTATGAGTAATGAAGATGTAGATATAGTTTGTGAAGTAATTAATGAGGTGGCATCTGAACATATATAATGTTTAGAGTATCTTTAGTTAAATTTATAGAAGAACTTTGGTATAAACCAAAATTCTATCACTATATTTTAATTGCTATTTTATCTCCTATATCTTTGGTATATATGTTATTAATGTTTATACGAAGATTAGTAGCCAAAAGAGAGAAATTTAGTCTGCCAATTATTAGTATAGGTAATTTAATAGTAGGTGGAAGTGGTAAGAGTCCATTTATTATTGAAGTAGCTTCAAGATATAAAGATGTAGCTATTATATCAAGAGGATATGGACGAAAAAGTAGAGGTACTATTGTAGTCTATAAAGATATAGATGTAGAGATTAGTGGAGATGAGGCATTAATGATAGCCAAATCCCTACCAAATGCTATTGTAATTGTATCTGAAAATAGAAAAAATGGAATAAGAGAGGCTATAAGTCTAGGTGCTAAAGTAATATTTTTAGATGATGGATTTAATAGAGTTGATATAGATAAATTAGAGATTATACTTCAACCACAAAATATAAGAAACCTATTTACTCTACCAGCAGGTGCTTTTAGAGAGTTTTATAAGACCTCATCGGATATAAAACTTATTGAAGAAAAAGATTATAAAAGAGTTGTAACTATTGATAATCCAACATCTTCAATGATATTAATTACAGCTATTGCAAATCCATCAAGATTAGATAAATTTTTGCCAAAAGAGGTAAAAAAGAGGATATTTTTTAAAGACCATCATTTTTTTGATAAAGATGAGATTTTGAGATTATCTAAAGAGTATAAAAGTATATTAGTTACAACCAAAGATTTAGTAAAGTTAGATGGATTAGATATTAATATATCTATAATGAGATTAAAGATTGATATAAATAGAGATATTTTAGATAAAATAGATAAATATATAACAGATTATAAGGAATAGATAGTTGAAAAATAAAATTGATACAATTAAAACTCTTTTTGAAGCACTACCATTTATTAAAAAATTTAATAATGAAAAAATAGTTATAAAATATGGTGGTTCAGCCCAAACAAGCCAAAATTTAAAAATAGGATTTGTTCAAGATATAGCCCTACTTAATTTAGTAGGAATGAAACCTATTATAGTACATGGTGGTGGTGCAAGTATTACAAATTTACTTAGTGAACTTAATATTGATACAAAATTTATAGATGGACAGAGAGTTACAACAAAAGAGGTCTTAAGAGTAGCAGAGATGGTACTTAGTGGTGAAATCAACAAAGAGATAGTCTCTCTACTAAATAGAGAGGGTACAAAGTCTATGGGATTATCAGGTAAAGATGGTAATTTATTAGAAGCAGTACCAAAAGATTTCAAAACTTTTGAATATACAGGAGTGATAGAGAGAGTTAATCCAGAAGTTTTAAATGGTATTATTGATAATGGATTTATCCCCGTAGTTGCACCTATCGCTGGTTGTGCTAGTAATACTTATAGTGGGTTTAATATCAATGCTGATATTGCTGCTAGTGAGATAGCTATAGCTACTAATGCTAGAAAAATTCTATTTCTTACAGATACACAAGGTGTATTAGATAAAGATAAAAATTTAATTACAACTCTAAGTTTAGAAGATTGTGATAGACTTAAGAGTGATGGTACAATATATGGTGGAATGATACCAAAAGTAGATGCTTGTATAACTGCACTTAGAGGTGGAGTAAAAAAAGCTCATATTATTGATGGACAACAAGAACACTCTCTACTATTAGAGATTTTAACAAGTTCTGGTGTTGGTAGTTGTATTGAACTCTAATTTAAGCATAATAATATTATGAAGAATTCTTTAGCAATATTTTATCAAGATTTAAAAGGCTCTTTTAGAGATTTACTACCTATTGTATTAGTTGTAGCATTTTTTCAAATCTTTATTATTAAAGCTGTACCTAATGGATTGGTCTCAATCGTTACAGGACTCTCTATTGTAGCTATTGGATTGGCTCTATTTATTAGAGGATTAGAACTTGGTATATTTCCAATAGGAGAGAATTTAGCCACTGATTTTGCCAAAAAAGGCTCTCTCTTTTGGCTATTAGTTTTTGCTTTTACAATAGGGTTTGCTACTACTATTGCCGAACCAGCCCTTATTGCTATTGCTGATAAAGCATCTATGATTAGTGATGGCAAGATAGATGCTTTTTTTCTTAGAATTACAGTAGCTTTTTCTGTGGGATTTGCTATATCTTTGGGTGTATTTAGAATTCTACTTGGACACCCTATTCATTATTATATTATTACAGGATATATCTTTGTTGTTATTATTACATTTTTCTCTCCTGTAGAGATTATAGGATTAGCTTATGATAGTGGAGGAGTTACCACCTCTACTGTAACTGTACCATTAGTAGCAGCATTAGGAATTGGTCTTGCTTCTAGTATCAAAGGTAGAAATCCTGCAATTGATGGATTTGGATTAATCGCTTTTGCATCATTAATGCCAATGATTTTTGTGCAAGTTTATGGCATAATTGTATATTCATTTGTAGATGGCAGTAGTGTAGCTGTTGTTATAGAAGAGGGAAGCAAAGCTATTGCTAGTGTATATCATTTTGATTTAAAAGATACTATATTAGAACTTTTTGATGTAATAAAAGATATATCACCTATATTAATAGTTATATTTTTCTTTCAATATATAATTATCAAAAAGCCAGTAGGACATCTTCGTAAGGTAATTTCAGGTATTATATTGGTAATTTTGGGATTATATGCCTTTATTATTGGACTTGAAATGGGACTCTTTCCAATTGGAGAGAGTATAGCATTTCAATTGACTGCTATGGATAATAACTTACTTATATATCTATTTGGATTTTTGATTGGATTTTCCACCACTATGGCAGAACCAGCCCTACTTGCTATTGCTATTAAAGCACAAGAGATTAGTAATGGTAATATTCAACAAAAATCTCTAAGAAATATTGTAGCTATTGGTGTAGCTATTGGAATATCATTAGGTGCTTATAGAATTGTAGCAGGAGACCCAATTCACTATTATATAGTGGTTGGTTATATTATTGTTGTAATTATGACATATTTTGCACCTAAGTTTATTATTCCTATTGCTTATGATAGTGGAGGAGTTACAACTTCTACTGTAACAGTACCTTTAGTTGCAGCATTAGGATTAGGATTAGCTGAAAATATAGATGGAAGAAACCCACTAATTGATGGGTTTGGATTAATCGCTTTTGCATCACTATTTCCTATGATTACAGTAATGGGATATGGAATTTATGCAGAGTATAAAAGTAAAATGAAATCTAGGAGTAGAATATGAAATTTGCAGTGTTAGTTGCCATAATACAAGATAAAGATGAAGAAAAAGCGATAGAAGTTGCAAAAAGTGCAGGTGCAGGTGGTGTAACAATAGTTCATGGAAGAAATATTGGATTAAGAGAGAAAAAGGTATTTTTTGGATTAACTTTAGAAGAGAATGTATCTCTTTTGATATTTTTATTGCCAAAAAGGACATCTCTTCAAGTTATGAAAGCCTTAAGAGGCGAATTTAACCTTGATAATCCAGAGAATAGTGGTGTAACTTTTACACTACCTCTTAGCCATATAGCAGGATTAGATAGAGAAGAGTTGCATAAATTTGAAAAAGATGTTAAAAATATGTTATAATACCAATCTATAAAAAGGATTATTAAATATGATAGTTAAAAATATAATGACACCTAAAGATAAGTTAGTTATTGTATCTCAAATGGATACAATAGAATCTGCTTTGAAAAAAATGAAAGAGTTTAAAATTAAATCTGTAATTGTTGAGAAACATGGTCCTAGTGGCGCTTATGGAATTTTGACTTTTAAAAATATATTACAAGCTATTGTAGCAGAAGATGGAGATATGGAACTACTAAGTGTATATGATTTGGCAAATACACCTGCTATATCTGTATCATCTAAAATGGATGTAAAGTATGCTGCAAAAATGATGATAAATAGTAGTATCAAACGACTACTTGTAATTGATGATAATGAGATATTAGGTATTATTAGTATGACTGATATTGTTGAAATTATAATAGAAAATACATAATAAAAATATAGGAGTATATGTGAAATTTATTGAAACTCGTGGAAATGATGGAATAAAAAATTCTACTGTATCATTTTCTGATGCAATTTTAAGCCCAAGTGCTAGTTTTGGGGGATTATATGTACCAGAGAATATACCAAGTATAGATGATAAATTTATAAACAAACATCTTAATAGCTCTTATAAAGAGTTGGCTTTGGATTTTTTGACCAGTTTTAACATTGATATTGATAGAGATATTTTAATTAAAGCATTAGATAGATATGATGGTTTTGATAATAAAACTACGCCTGTTGAACTTAGCAAAATAGAAAATGACTGTTTTGTAAGTGAACTTTATCATGGTCCTACTCGTGCATTTAAAGATATGGCACTTCAACCTTTTGGTTATATTCTTTCACAATTAGCAAAAGATAGAGATGAGCAGTATCTAATTATGGCTGCAACAAGTGGAGATACAGGACCTGCTACCCTTGAAACATTCAAAAACCAATCAAATGTAAAAGTAGTTTGTCTCTACCCTGATGGTGGGACAAGTGATGTCCAAAGACTTCAAATGGTTACAGAAGATGCTTCAAATCTCAAAGTTTTGGGAGTAGAGGGGAATTTTGATGATACTCAAAATGCACTCAAAGAGCTTTTGGCATCAAGTGAGTTTAAAGATGAATTAAATAGCAAAGGGATTAAACTCTCTGCTGCAAACTCTGTAAACTTTGGACGAATAATATTTCAAATAATATATCATATATATAGTTATATTAAACTACTTCAAGATAATGAGATTAAAAGAGATGAGAAGATATATCTAGTTGTCCCAAGTGGTAACTTTGGTAATGCCTTAGGTGCTTATTATGCCAAAAAGGCTGGATTACCAATCAAAAAAATATTAATTTCATCAAATGTAAATAATATTCTTACTGATTGGATAAATGATGGAAGCTATGATTTAACTACAAGAGAGTTAATCAAAACTGATTCACCTGCAATGGATATTCTAAAGAGTTCAAATATAGAGAGAATTATGTTTGATAAATTTGGAGCAAGTCGTACAAAAGAGCTAATGCAATCACTAGAGAGAGATGGAAAATATCAATTAAATAGTGATGAGATAGCATCTATTCAAGAGGATTTTGAAGCATCATTTAGTACAGATGAAGAGTGTCAAGATATTATAGCATCTTATGCAAAAGATGGATATATTATGGATCCTCATACTGCTACTTGTATCAAAGCTTATCAAACTCTAAGAGATGATAAAGGTATGACTATAATATACTCTACTGCCGAATGGACAAAGTTCTCTCCTGTTGTTGCATCTGCATTAGGTGAAAAAGTAGAAAATGATATTGAGGGGCTTAAAGTAGTAAGTAGTAAAAGTGGATTAAGCGTACCATCAATGATAAATGAGCTTTTGGATAAAAAAGAAATTCATAATACTATCATAGATAAAAAAAATATTGCCAAGGAGATGCTAAGATTTTTATAACCTTAGTAAAATAATATGAAAAAATTAACCCTATTAATTCTAGCCACAATCCTATTTTATCCTCTATTTGCACAGGATTGTAGGCGGGTAGCCCCTGATAGTATCATTATAGGTTGTGATACCTATAGCAATAAACTTCTCTATGCCACCCAAAAAGATATAAAACCACCCCATAAAAAACTAATAATCACAAAAACACTCCCACTTCCCAAAGATACCATTCAAAAACTTCTTGAAACCGAAGATAGTAAATATAATCATATCCGAACAGCAGATTCACTGCGTTATAAAGGTAGTTTTATTGCATCTAAAGAGAATAAAATCAAAGAGGATATTAAAAAAGAGGAAGAGGATAAACTTGTTGTTTTGATTAATAACTGGGATAAAGATATAAAAAGTCAATACAAAGATAAAGTAAAATATATCCAAAAGAAGAAAAAAGTTAAAAAGAAGAAAAAAGTTAAAAAGAAGAAAAAAGTTAAAAAGAAGAAAAAAGTTAAAAAGAAAAAGATAGTTAAGAAAAAGAAAAAAAGAGTTAAAAAGAAGAAAAAAAAGAAAAAAGGTTATAAGTTCTTAAAAAGAAAGTATAAGCATAAACTTAGAGTTACAGCTACTGCCTATACATCTCATAGAAGACAGACAGATAGCACACCATTTCTAGCTGCTTGGAATAATAGAATTAGACCAGGAATGAAGATTATCGCAGTTTCAAGAGATTTATTAAGAAGATATGGACTTAAAAATGGTACTAAAGTCAAAATATCTGGGCTTAAAGGATTTTATAGAGTACGAGATAAAATGAATAAAAGATATAGACGAAAAATAGATATTTATATGGGAACTAATAGAAGAAGAGCCTTGAGATGGGGCAGAAAAAGTGTAACAATCTATTGGTAATGAGACGATTTAATAATGAGAGTAGTATCTATATAATAGAGTGGATTACTACACAACTTTTATCTATAGCCCCAAGAGAGATAATCTCTTTTGAGGTATTAAAGCAGGAGTATAGTGGTAGAGGATTTAAATATTGGGTAGATTTGGCAAATATATTAAACTCTAAAATACTTATGCCCAAAGATATAGATGATAGATATATTTTGATAAGATTTCAAAAATTAAACTTAGAAAACTCATTTCATAATAGCAAAAATTCTACCGAAAAATATGGAGTTGATAGTAAGTTTTTTGAGATAGATAAGAGTAATGAAGCATCATTTATATACTACTATCTACAAGCCCTCAAGAATGTAGATATATCAAATAAAAAACGAATTATTAATTTGGGTATAAATAGAGGAGATGAGTTTGAAGTAATTCAAGAACTTATCCCACAAAATAGTATTGAATTTGTAGGTATAGATTACTCAAAAAGTGCTATAAATTATGCTAAAAATAGATTTCAAAGTGATAACTTTAGATTTTTTCAAGATGATATAAATAGTTTAGATTATGATAAATTGGGTAAATTTGATTTGCTTATCACAATAGGTACTCTACAAAGTGTAAATAGTAATTTCAAAGTTCTATTTATGGAACTATTTAAAAATCTACTTAGCAAAGAGGCATCATTAATATTAGGTTTTCCAAATAGCAGATGGATAGATGGAGAGCTAATATATGGAGCAAAAGCACCAAACTACCCATATTCAGAGCTATCAATTTTATTTAATGATATATCTTTTTGCAAAAAATATCTACAACAACATAAATATAGAGTAACAATCACAGGCAAGGATTATATATTTTTGACTGCAACAAGAATAGGATTATAAAATGTTAGATAAAACACTCTCATTAGGATTTAAAGATATTATATCGTTAGAGGTAATACTATTTGTAATTAAAATAGGTTTTGTATCTATATTTAGTTGGGTATTAGTGCTATATTTATATTGGAGTGATATATTATATATTGTCTCATCATATCTTAACTTCATACCATGGGAGTGGCTCAAAACTACAGGTGCATCACTTATTACTATATTTGTAGGGTATATCTTTATTATTATTACACTCTCAATCCTAACATCAATTTATAGTGAGCCATTACTCAAAAAACTGGCAATAAAAAGATATGGAGTTGAATCTATAAATAGCCCAAGTATGATTAAATCATTAATTATTAATATCAAATCAACTATTTGGTTTTTAATTCTATTTATTTTGCTTTTCCCAACCTTTTTTATACCTGCAATAGGACAAATTATCTTGCTATATCTATACTCTATTTTATTAAAAGAGGCAACTATATATGATGTAGGAAGCCTATTTATAGAAGATAAAAATATATTAAAACAAAAATCAAAAGGTATAAGAGTATTATCAATGGTAGCATCACTTTTTAATTATATACCAATATTAAATATATTTGCACCTATATATGCACAAATTCTATTTTTACATCATTTATTGAATGAGTAATTTACATAATTAGAGACTCCAAGTGGAGTCTCTTTAAAGATATTAATCTTTTATTTTTACAGAGTATGCTTTGTGTGAAAGTGGCACAGCAGGTCTCTTGATATGTTTTGGTCTTCTTAGTGTATCACCACTATTTAATGGACGAGTTAAATCATCTCTCCAAGCTTTATATACTTTCATATTATTTTCATAATTTACATAAATATCACCAATCTTATCATCTTTTTTAGCTAGTTCTATACTAACTTTTTGATGCCAAGCATGGTTTCCTGCAATTGGGTCTGGGTGTGATGGTGCTACGGCATTTTGCCACGAACCACTTAGTCCATCCCACCAGATATTATCAAGGTCTTTATTAAACTCTTTGAACTGCCAAGAGTCTTTATTCTCCATCATACCCTCATCAATTCCTTGTTTAGGTTTAAGAGTACCAACTTTACCATCCATAGTCATATCATATAGAGGTGCACCTAATCCCATAACTCCAAGTTTATGTTTAAATCCAGGGATTTCAACAGCATTTACAAGTTTCCATCTACCTGCGTGGTGAGAGTTGGCTAATACACCTGGCATTTGACCCTCTGTTGGGACTGCCATTGCTATAAAATAACCAGACTCTAGTCCTGAAACTGTATCTGTAATTGTAACTCTAATAGCATCACCTTGTTTGATATTCAATCTTTTTGCATCATCTGTATTAATCCAAACTGGGTTATGGTTTTGAGAAATCTCCATAAGGTGTTTAGAGTTTACAGAACGAGTATGAATATTATATGATAATCTAAATACAGTATTAAGTGCAAAATCATTATCATTTTCCATAAAGTCATGGTGAACTTGTGTTACAACATGAACCATCTCTTTTCTTTGGCTCTTATTTAATGGATAGATTGGTATAGCATATTCAGGCCATTTCCACTGTGCAAACCACTCAGAGTAGAACTCTAGTTTTTTACTTAATGTATGGAAACCTTGCTTAATCTCTCCATCAATCTCTACACCAATAGCTTTTTTCTCTCCATGACCATGTTCTACTAATAGAGTACCATACTCATCTTTAGTCACTTCATCTTTATGATATTTATGACCATGTGCTACATAGAAATCACCATCTACATGTAAATCTCTCTCTTGAGGTTTATATATATTATCCTCTTCTAGCCAAGTACCTCTATCTCTCATCAACTCATAGTTTGGATATTTAGAGTCAGGATATGTTTTTTTAGCCATTGCTTTAAGATTTGGTAATTTATCAAATGCTGCTTGATACCACTCTGCTATTGTTACAGCTCTTGATGGGTCTTCTTTTGATGCCCAGTGGTCTCTTACACCTAAGCTTCCATCAGGGTCAATATACTCAACCATCATAGTTGACCAGAATTCTACCTCTTCCCAAACTTCACCAAGACCTGATTGAATATGAGCTTCTAGTGTTGCACGAGTTGGATTTTTTGCTTTCCAACCCATTTTTTCTAAAGCTACTCTAAGTGCTGGTTGTCTAAATGATAACCATCTAGCAGGTTTTGTAGCTTCTGAATGTTGGTCATGACGCTCTCCTGCAAGTCCCACAGGAAGTACAAAATCACAATACCAGTTAGTCTCACTCCATGTAGGAGAGAGATTGAAACTCATCTCAATCTTATCTTCTCTTTTTAGAGCCTCTATCCATCTAAATCCATCTGGGTTAATCCAAACAGGGTTATACATTCTAGGAATCCAAACAGCTAATTTACTAGGTATATTTAGCCCTTTTTTATTCCACTTCTCTTGCCACTCTTCATCCATTAATAGGTGAGGCATAATATGACTCATCTCATAAGTACTAAGAGGATATTCAGGTGGCCATGCTATCTCATTCCAAACATCTACTTTTTCAGGTCGCTTACCATTTACAGTAGATGCATCACCTTTACCATTTACAGATATTACATGCCAGTGGTGCATTCCTACTCCACCTTTTCCACCTGCCATTGCTCCACGAAGAACAAATGGTAAGAATCCAGCTCTTGTATTCATCCAACCACCACGATGTCCAATTGGACCAGCTCTCCATAAATATGTAGCTACTCTCTCACCTGCATCAATAAACATCTCATAAAGTTTTTCTAGTTTATATGGCTCAATTCTACACTCTTTTGCTGTAAATTCTAGAGTATATGGTTGGTACATTTTAGATATTAACTCTATAAAGTCTTCATAGCTATCACCCTTTGGTAGAGATTTAATATATCCTCTATCAAGCATAAATTGAAGATACTTTTTATCAGCCATCAATCTATCCCAATTTACCCAATTTTTTACAAAAGAGTGTTTAACTTGAGATTGACCATCAAGACCTTTATCATTTAGTATTCTATTTGCAAGGTATAAATAAACTGCTGCTTCAGTCCCTGGCCAAGTTGGTAACCATAAATCAGCCATACCAGCAGAGTTTGAAAGTCTAGGGTCCATAACAATAAGTTTTGCACCATTTTTTCTAGCATCTGCAATTAATCCTGCTGCTTGTTGGAAATAATGTCCTGCATCAGCTGCGTGAGATGATTGAAGGAAAATTAATTTTGCATTTTCCCAATCTGGTGAGTTTCTATCATCATTTGCCCATTGGATTGTACCCTCTCTAGCACCTGCACTACAGATATTTGTATGAGAATCATATCCATCACAACCCATTGAGTGTGGAATTCTATGTCCAAATCCATTCTCATTTGGTCGCCCAACATGATACATAATAGATTTTTTAGACATCTCATCGCCACTTTTAAGAGTATTGTGCATTTTAGTACCTATCTCTTTCATAGCCTCATCCCAAGATACTCTAATCCATTTACCCTCACCTCTTTTACTTCCAGGTGCTCTTCTTAGTGGAAAAGGTATTCTATCTGGGTCATACATTTGTGATTGTGTAGCATAACCTTTGGCACAGTTTCTACCACGGCTTCCTGCATGTAATGGGTTACCCATATATTTACGAACTTTAAGGTCTTTTGGATTTTTAGATTTTTTATACTCTCCAATATCTACCCAAGCAGTAAGTCCACAAGATGCTTCACAGTTAGAACACGCTGTTGGTACTAGCATATATTCAGTAGCTTTGATACCATCTTTGTTATCAATACTAGCTACACCATTTCTACCCGTTCCACCTCTTTTCCAATCTTTACCATCAAGTTCTGTAAAACTATCCCACTCTTCTAATGATGGGTAAAATGATAAATTATCAGGTGTTGGAGTAAATTTACTATCTCCTGCAACAGCTTGTGTATCTACTATTGTTTCAAATACACCTTTAGCTATTACTGCACCTGCAACACTAAATGTAGTTGCTTTTAAAAATGTTCTTCTACTATTATCAATGAACATATTATTCTCTTTTGACATCTTTACCTCCCTAACTTAACGGTAGTAATTGTGGAATTTTAAGCCATACATCTTTTGCAAGATATAAACCAATCAGTGCAATTATTGCTGAAAATCTTAAAATTACGATATTATCACTTTTCATAGCTGAAAGTGATAAAAAGAATGGTGTAACAAACCCCATCAACATTGCCATCCAAAATTGAGCATTATACTCACCACCAGAATGAACAAATACCAAAGTAGCCTCTGCTTCTGCTGATTTGAATGAGAAGAAATACTCACCCATATACATCATAAATCCAAAGAATACAGACATAGCTAAAATAAGTGCTAAATCAGCTCGTGCCTCTTTGCTCCATTTTTCACTAATTAAAATAAGTGATGCAGAACCTGCTAAAAATGCAGCCAAAAGCATTTGCATCATCTCTGTTGGTGCTTGCCATAACTCTCTTGCACTTGACTCTGCCATAATAATAGCAGTGTATAGAGTAACAGGTATAGCTAAAAATACTACAAAAGGAAATACTTTTTCATATAAAGCACTATTTTCTCTCGCTTTTTTTGATATAGGACAGTGTCTTCTAAAATCAGGGAATTGATCCATTGCTCCAATATAAGCCATTATTGTAATAAGACCTGTAAATAGTGAAGCCATCCATGCACCAACTGTAATAGCAGAAGTCCAATGAGGATGTAAGAAAATATTTACCATTCTTAGAGGTTGATGTAAATCTAATAGTGTAAATGCCAAGAAAACATTTAAAGCTACAAAAGATATTAAAGGCATTAACCATCTTAGGTTTGGCATAGACTCTTTTTTATGTCTCATCAATAGATATGCACCTATTAATATAACACCCGTACCTATACTTTTTGCCCACATATTTAATGTAATCATCCAACCCCAAATAATACCAGGGAGTGCTACATCAAGTGTTACCAATGCTTGAGTTGCAGCTACTGTATGTTCTACCATTAGTGATGCCCTCCTTCATCTTCTTTTTTCTCATCGTAACCTTGTTCAAAATCAATAAAACTATCATTAGTTAAATGGTCATTATGTCCACCAAATATAGGAGTCAAAAATCTATCTAAAATAGAGTGATTTGGATCACCTATAGTCTCTAAATGTGTAATTTTATTAAATAGTCCATAACCCTCTATTCTCTTATGAGCTAATGGATTAAGTGTCTGATTACCACCACCTACATAGAAGTGTTTAGGATTTGTATTTTTCTCTGGCTTACGCACTTGAACACCACCTTGATGCTCCATAATATATCTTGAAATATGACTTGTATCATCATCAATATCACCAAATATATTAGCCTCAACAGGACAAGCAACTACACAAGCTGGCATCATACTACTCTCAATTCTATGAGCACAATATGTACATTTATCAGCCGTATTAGTCTCAGGATCCATATATATAGCTCCATAAGGACATGCCATCATACATCCAGCACAACCAATACATCTCTCATTATCAATATTAACAATACCATTATCAAGATAGTGTAATGCAGATACAGGACATACTCTCTCACATGGTGCATTTTCACAATGGTTACACCTAAGTGGTGTAAAGTTTCTTGATGTTTCAGGGAATGTCCCCACATCTATATATTTTACTCTCAATCGCCAAGAGCTCAATGGTACTTCATTTTCCACTTTACAAGCAATCTCACAACCTTTACAACCCATACATAGGTTCAGGTCAACTAAGAAACCTAGTTTCATACTTCCTCCTTCTTTTAGCTAAACTTATATTAAAAATAAGAACCTCTTAAAACATAATAAGAGACTTGCTTTAAAGTAATTTTATAGAAAAACTCTTTAAAATAGAGAATTATTTATTGATTTTTTTAATTTTTTTATATAATTGTTTCATTATGATAAGATTTTGAATATAATTAACTATATGCATTAATTTTACTTATAAGGTTGATATATTGTGATTATTGTCAGGGTGAAGATACCCCGACATACTATAAATATTGGAATATTATAGTGTAATTTTGATTGAAGCCTTAAGAGACTCTGGCATAGATTTAAGTGTAGGTAATGGAAGTGTGATTACTCTAGGAGGAAGTTCAACTTTAACTTCATCTAATAATTTATCATCTTCAAGGTCTAACTCTTCTTTACCATCAGACTCTACAAATTTTTCTACTACTTTAATAGATAATTTTTCAATAGTTTTTACAACATTTACTGTTTTATCTATTTTAATAGATTGAATTGTTTTTACTGCAACAGTAGTTCTCTCTTGATATTCAACTGCATTGAAAAGTTCATTTAAGTTCTCTACCATTAAACTTAGTGCTTTAATTCTCTCTAATAGAGTATCTTCATTATCTAATAAATCTTTGACAACTTCATCAAATAGTTTATCAGCATTTGTAGAAGTAGTTTCAGTAAATTCTTTTACTTTGATATTGATTTTAATATCTTTAACTACCTTTTTAACTGCTATTAGTTGAACTTTTTCTTCTTTAGTTCTTTGAGATGCTACTTTTACTTTGATACTCTGTTTAATTTTAACTTTAATTTTAATAGTCTCAACTAACTCTACATTAGCAATAATATCTTTTAATGCACCCTCAACATCTGCATCACCATCTTCAATATTTTGAGCAAGTCTAGCACCTAGCATATCAGACATAATATCTGCTACTTCTTCATCTGCATCTTCTTGCATATCATCTAACTTAGCTAACAAATCATCATCTAGTTTAGCTTCAATATCACTAACTTTAGAAGCTTTAGAGTTTAAATAGGTATATTTAATAACTTTTTTTACTTTAATAGTAGTTGTCTTTTTTACTACTTTTTTATAGCTTTTTAAAGTTGTAACAATATCATCATCAATATTTCCTTTAATTAACTCTAATATAAAATCAATATCATCAGGAGTAAGTGAAGCTAAATCAATCTCTTTGTCTGCTAATACTTTTGCAATAGAGTCATCTAATGAATCTATTAATGATTGTAAAACATCTACATCTAACTCTTCTATCTCTTGATTTACTAACTCATCAAGGAACTTTAGCAATGCACTATGTGAAGATACTGCCTCTGTTGTTGTTACTGTTTTTACAACTTTTACAACTTGTTTAATAATCAAACTCTCTATAACTCTTACTTTTTCTATATTTTCATCAGTTGCACCAGCCTCTTTAGCTATCTCAGATAAATTTAAATCATCAACTACAACATCTACTGCTGAAACTCTGATTTTTATTTTCTTTTTCTTTATAACTGTAGTGATTGATTCAATTACTACTTTTTTCTCAACTTTAGGAATTGATTCACTTAAAAGTGCTATTAGTTTTGCTATTTTATTTGCAACACCCTCTTTAGTTGGGTCAAGCTTAGCCAAATCAGTACCTTTGTCTAATCCAAAACTATCATTAACTACATCTTGTGCTTCTGTAGGTAACGCACCATCTTCTACCATACTACTAACCATTGTTGTAGCAGGAGATACATTTCCTATAGTGCTATTAGCTTCATTTGTAACAATAGAACTCATATCACCAACAGTTACTCTATACTGTTCACCCTCTTTTAATGGAGTTGTAATATTAGCTTCATATATACCATTAATAACTTTAACTTCATTAGGTTGAGTCTCTAATGTTGTACCATCAAGTTTTTGAAATGTTACTACTAGACCATCTTCAATAGCTCTTCTACTTACTACATTATCCTCTATCGCATCTACTGTACCATCAGATACTGCACCTTTTACATTTACAATTGTAACTGCACCTGCTACTGCTGTTGTATTACAACTTACACTACTACCACAACTTACAAAAAACATAGATAGAGCAAATACTGTTATTGTTGATATTAACTTTTTCATCTAGTTATCCTCCTCTATATTTTTATCACATAATACAAAATATGCATCACTCTCATAAATAGTGTACATCGCATCATATCTTTCATAATCTATCTCTTTAGTCTCATCACTCATATAGATAGATACTTTATCACCTACTAATTTCATAACTGCTGTTAATGATGAATTCTCATTTGAACAAGTTATATTATCTACTGATAGATAATTTCCATTTACACCATGAAGAGATAACCCATTACTATAAAATCGTGTTACACTAACTGGATTTTGAGGTATTATTACTTTTAGTTCTGTATCATTAAGTGCATATACTATAGTAGCTTTTACTGCACTAATATCATTTTGAAGTAATTTATACTTATCTTTTATCTCATCTCTTACAGTTGAGTTTGTAGAATAACCATACCAACTACCACCATCAAGTGTCCATATAGAGTGAATATCATCATTTAAATCAGCTAATTTAATATCAGCACTAATTGTTGTTCTACCTTGATTAATATCAAGCATAGTACTATTGTCATTTATAGTACTATTATCATTTATAGTTGAATTCGTATTTGTAGTTGTTAATACACTGATATTAGATAATGCACTTACACTAAATAGAGTTCCAAATGATAATAGGACTAATCCCATTTTTGAAAATTTCATATTTATCCTTTGAAATAAAATAAATTTAAGAGGTAGAAGATACCTCTAACCTAATAGTATTACTATAAATTTAATTTTATCTAAAATAATCTAAAATAATTATTAATTTAACTTTAATATTTCTATTCTTTTTGATTTTATTACTTTTTGAAAAGATTTATCAACTTTATTTAAAAATAGATAATTTATAAAGAGAGTATTTAATGTTTTATTATCAATATATAGTGCTTTTTTATCTACTACCAAAATATTTATATTGCTATTTAAATTATAACTCTTAGAAAATTCTATTTTAGAATTTTTGACTACTATTATATGGTTTAATTTAGCACTATTATTTCGTCTATCTCTAATAACTCCTTTGGCAGTATCAATTATAAAATTAGTGGTATATAATTTATCCCCTCTTTTTTTGATAATATTTGATAAAGATTCAACTAATCTTTTATTAATTAACTTTCCACTCTTTAAATCTCTATCACCAAATTTTGAAATGGTTTTAATAGTATTTAACATATTTTTATGTAGCATAATATATATATTATTAGGTGGATTAATACTATTAGATTTTTTATCAATGCTTTGTTGCGATTGTAAGATAGATAAATCTCGTGTGTGAGTAGATATTATTTTAGCTAGTTTATATGCCTCTTTTGGTGTAGAAAGTAGCATCTTAGATACAAAAATTGTCCCACCTTGATTGTTTAATCCATTATCTATATATGTATTTCTATTGCCCATATAGTACCATAGAGGCCAACCATAATCCCACCAACTAATTACTATATCATTTTGATTGATTTTAATATTTTGAAATGCTTTAAGTTCATCATTTAAAAAATATTTTGGTTTAATATATGAATTAATCCCTAATATATTATAAAACATTATAGCAATAGCCACAACAACCCCTATATATAAAATAATACTATTTTTAAATAGATATAAAATATATACAAATCCAAATGCCAATACAAAAGATGAATACATTGTAAATCTAATACCAATTTTAAATGACATATATCCCAAGATTAAGAGTGGTAATAGAAATATAAACTCTCTATGCTTATAGACTAATAAAAAATATCCAAGAGTTGCTACTATTACATAATATTTCACCCCTATAAAATTATCATATATAGCAAATATTCCTCTTTGTTGAACCTCTGCTACGGTAGATAGTACATTTGTAACTTTATACTCTCCAATAGTAACTATATTACCTATATTAGCATAATCCAAAACTCGTGAGTATATAGATGATAAATCTAAAAATAGTGATAATCCAATTATAGATATACCAATAGCTAGGATATAAAATTTATAGTTTATATATCTATCTTGTAAGAGTAATAATAACCCAATTATAGATATAGCCAAAGCTATTAAAACACCAAATTTAACTCCAATAATAAAAGCTAAAGATAATATAATAAATAGTTGATATATAATCTTCTCTTTTAGATAAAAAAGCATACCAACTACCAAATAACCTATTAAAACCCCTGCGATAAGTGATTTGGAAGAGTGATAAAAAGCAAGAAGAAAAAGAAGTGATAATATAGAAAATATAGCATACTTTAGACTATTTTTATATATTACTACCATTATAGATATAACAAAAGAGTATATTAAAAAGATATTAATACCATCAGTATCCATATATCCTAGATAGCTTCTTGTATAATAATTGACTCCAATCACCCCTATAATAGCCACAAAAAAGCTAAATTGGACTCTATTTAAAACATATCCCAAAATAATAATAGGTAAAACTACAAAAGATGCCAAAAAAGCAGGTAAAACAAACATTACCCAATCAATATGAAGATGTGTAATTTTAACTACATAAGCTATAATATAAGCTAATATATAATCCCCACTAAAAGCATAATCTACACCTTTTAAAATCTCTTTGGCATAATATCCATATAGTCCTGCATCATCACTCCAAATTGGAATAGGTCGCCCCTCAAACCAATAAGCATCAACTCCTATAATATTATTAAAAACTAATAATCGTACAAACACCCCAAATATATAAGCAATAGAGAGATAAAATATCAGCTCTTTTTTGCTACTACTACTCATCTATATACTCTCTAACTATATTAGAAATTTTATCAATAGATTGTGTTGTACTATCTATTAATATATAATCAATATCTAATTTTTCAAGTGAACTTATCATAAACTCTTGAACTTTAATTAAATATTCCAACCCCCTACTCTCAATCCCATCAAGAGATTTCTCTCCCATTCGCTCTTTTAATGTATCTATATTTGTTGTAAAAAGAACTATTTTATCTGGTAAATTATCCTCTAAAGCAAATCTATTAAGCTCTAAAAGTCTATTAAATTCAAAATCACCATTTGCCAAAGCATACCCAATACCACTTAAAAACCCTCTATCTGATATAATAGTATTATCCATATTTTTATAGATAATCTCTCTATAATGCTCCGCTCTATCTGCTAAAAATAGCAATAATTCAGCTCTCTTTGATGTAAGCTTAGCCTCTAATAAAATCTCTCTTGCCTTTACTCCAAACTCCGTCCCACCTGGTTCTTTGGTATATATATATTGTGGGAACTTACTCCGTAATAACTCAATTTGTGTGCTTTTGCCTGTGGTATCAATTCCTTCAAATAATATATACATTATCTATAACTCTCCAATAATTTATTTACCTCTAATGGTACTAAATGTGATATTTTACCATTAAATTCTATAAGTGTGCGAACTAATGATGAACTAATATAAGAGTATTTTAATTTTGGCATTAGATATATGCTCTCTATAGAGTTATCCAATGAACTATTAGCATAATCCATAGATTGTTCATACTCAAAATCACCTACACTTCTAATACCTCTAATAATAGTATTAGCCCCATTATCTCTAGCAAAATCAACCAATAGATTATCAAAAGCAACCACACTAATACCATTTATATTAACAGATGCCTTTTCTATCATCTCTACTCTTTGAGATATATCAAACATAGGCTTTTTACTACTACTTGTAGCTACTGCTATTATTATAGTATCAAAGATTTTTGAAGCTCTCTCTATAATATCTAAATGCCCATTTGTAATTGGGTCAAATGTACCTGAATATATCGCTTTCAATCTTACTCCAATCTTAGATAAAATATCTTATAGATGCAAATCCATCTATTTGGCTATCTTTTATCAATTTAATATGTTCTTTTGTAATTATACCACCAAGAGCTATAATTGGTATATCTATTATATCTTTTAGCTCTTTTAATGGCTCTAATCCTACGGATTTACCTTTATTTGGTGTATCAAATATTGGGCTAAATGTTATCATATTAGCACCCATTTTTTGAGCCTTTAGTACCTCTTTTTTAGAGTGGGTACTAGCTATTATAAACATATTCAACTCTCTTGCTTTGGGAATATCATCTATTTGAGAAGATGTCAAATGAATATTATTAACATTAAGTCTATGTGCCAAATTAATATCACTATGTAATAAAATTTTATCAAAATTATATTTTTGAGCCTCTTTTATAAACTTTAAAGCTTTTTGAGGATAATTAGTTGTGATTTTATCACGAAAGAGTATCATATTAGCATTTTTACTAATATCTTGAATAGATTTTAGAGTGAAATAATTTGGGTCTGTAATAGCATATCTAATCATCTAATTTTTTTGATATATCTTCTAATATTTGAGTCTGTTTTTTATTCTCATCAATAGATATTAGTATAAACTCTAATACTACAATAATAAATAGACCAGGAAGAGTAGAAAATATTGAATATACAACTGCTTGAAGTAGATTTAATTGAAAATATATAAAAAAAATATATATAGCTAGAGTAAGTGTTAATCCTATTGAAAGTCCTAAAAGGAGGCTAATTAGGCCCCCTAAATACGATTTATTAGTGGTCATCTACTGCTACTGCTCCAGCAAGATATACATAAATAAGTATCATAAATACAAATGTTTGTAATATCGCAGAGAATGACAATAACAAATATGCTGGTAATGGAGCAAAGAATGGAACTAACATTAATAGAACCCATAAGAACAAGTCATCCCCTTTGATGTTACCCATAAGTCTAAATGATAAAGAGATAATTCTTGATATATGAGAAACTATTTCAATTGGAAACATTAATGGTGCAAGAATTGGCACAGGACCAGCAAAGTGTGCAAGATATGCTTTTACACCATTTTCTCTAATACCCTCATAGTGATAATAAAAAAATACCATTAAAGCCAAAGGTAGAGTTACATTAATATTTGATGTTGGAGATTCAAATCCAGGGATAATACCAACAACATTAGATATAAATACAAATATACCTATTGTAGCAACTAAAGGTAGATACTTTAATGCAAGTTCTCTTCCAATTACATCTTCACCCATCTTAATAACACCACCTAAATATGTCTCAATAACATTTTGAGTCGTACTTGGTACTGCTTGTAGATTGTTAGTAGCTTTATGCGCTATATATAGTGCTATGGCAATAACTAGCATTAAATGCCCTATAACCATTCCATTTCCGTGTCCTGCAATGACACCTATAAAGGTATATACACCTTCCATTAGACATTCCTCATTGATTAATTTTGTGGTTATTTTACTTAAAAATTAATAAAAAGTAGATTAAATTTATACTATTTTTTCTAGTTGTTAATAAATTTAATCCTCATCTCTCTTAATATATCATTATTTAATTTAAAAGCCAACTTTAATTTAATAAGGTATATAATAAATTATATCAAAACAGAAGGAGATAATATGTTTTTAAGATTAATGGCTTTTTTGTTGGTAACTACACTTATGATAGAGGCAAGGACTACTGTAGAGGTACGAGAAGGTAGTGGTATCCCAATTGTAGATGCAAGAGATGTATATGGTACATTTAATAGTAGATATGAGAGTAGATTTCCTTATGTTTGTTATATCAAAAGAATTAAAATTATAGATGATGGTGAGATGTATGTCAAATATAAAGGGTGTAAACGAGCTAGTAGTAAATGTTACAAGTTTGGAAAAGAGCATTTTGGGAAATACCCAAATGATTATAAAGCATCACAAGCACTACATAGATGTAGAACTTCTAGACCTAGATTTGTAGATTAAATATATATTGGTGGGATTTTTACCCACCATACAGTTTTAGATTACAGATTTAATCTCTTCTAAATTCTTTTTTAAATTATCAAATGCACTTTGAGTTGCATTTTTATCTTTTGCACTAGCACCTTCACTTAAAGCAAATACAGATGCTTCCATATTATTTAAATTAAAGTGTGCAATTTGAGTTTTTACTGCTTCATCTAATTCTATAATAGAGTCATAATCCTCATCATCAATAGTTGCCTCAATCGCTACAAAAATATCATCTAACCCAGTAACTATATCTAATAACATAACCTTAACATCATCTTGTGAACAACCTAAATCTGAAGCCAATAGTGTTAAATCTATACTCATAACTTCTCCTTATAAAAATATTTAGTTATTATTATATAATAATATTTATATAATTAAGCTAAGATTCTATTTCTATGATATAATAAAATAAAAAGATGATTGAATATGAACCAAACACTATATATAGATAATATTAATATACTTAAGAGTTGGGCAAAAGCCTATTATGTAGATGATAATCCAATAGCGACGGATGAAGAGTATGATAAATTATATCATCAAGTATTAGATTATGAAAAACAAAATCCAAATGATATAATATTTGATTCCCCTACTCAACGAATAGGAGGAGATATAATAGATAGATTTACCAAAGCCTCACATATTAAACCAATGTGGAGTATGGAGGATATTTTTGATAATGATGAGCTTCAAGAGTGGTTAAAAAGAGTCCAAAAAACTACCAAAACGATTCCAAATCTATTTTGTGAGCCAAAGTTTGATGGGGCGAGTATGAATCTGTTGTATCAAAATGGTAAATTAATCAAAGCTATCACAAGAGGAAATGGAAAAATTGGTGAAGATGTAACTCATAATATTAAAACAATGCACTCAATCCCATTATCAATTGATTATCTTGATACTATTGAAATTCGTGGGGAAGTTGTGATTAGAAAAGATGATTTTGTGGGTGTAAATCTTGATAGAGTAAAGAGTGGCAAAGAAGCATTTGCTAACCCACGAAACGCCTCAGCAGGAAGCCTAAGACAGCTTGACCCCAAAGAGACAGCTAAAAGAAAACTGATATTTTACCCGTGGGGGATAGGCGAAAACTCTCTAAAAGAGAAAAATCTAAGCGATAAGATGAGATTTATATCCTCTCTTGGATTTTTATCGCCACCAACTACCAAAAAGTGTCAAAATATAGATGAGATAGAGGAGTATTATCACTATCTAATATCACAAAGAGATGAAATTCCTATGATGATGGACGGTATGGTAATTAAAATTGATAATATAGAACTTAGCGAAAAGTTTGGATATACCACCAAATACCCTAAATGGATGGTAGCGTATAAGTTTCCTGCTGTTGAAAAGGTAACTAAAATCCGAGATATTGCCCTACAAGTGGGACGAACAGGAGTCATTACCCCAGTAGCCGAGGTAGAAGCTGTAGATATTGATGGGGCAGTGGTAAATCGTGCCACACTTCATAACTTTGAAGAGATAGAGAGAAGTGATTTAAGGATAGGAGATAGTGTAATAATTATCCGTTCAGGAGATGTAATTCCTAAAATCACAAAAGTTCTCAAAGATAGAAGAGATGGAAGTGAGATTAAAATCACTAAACCAACCAAATGTCCAAACTGTAATGAAGAGTTGCTTGATGAGGGGACACTTATTAAATGTCAAAATCTAAATTGTAGTGCGAGAGTGATTAGTAATATAAAATATTTTGCAAGTAAAGGGTGTATGAGTATTGATGGACTTGGAGAGAGCATTGTTAAATCTCTATATGATAAAAAAATAGTTTTAGAGATAGCAGATTTATACCGTATAGATAGAGATAGAGTATTAGAGTTAGATGGATTTCAAGATAGAAGAGTAGATAAACTTCTTACTTCAATAGAAAATAGCAAAGATGTAGAGTGTTGGAGATTTCTCAAATCATTAGCCATAGCACATATTGGAGAGGTAGCAAGTAAAAAGATTTGTGATATATTTGGATTGAATATTATTGATATTACCAAAGAGAGCCTAATATTAATAGATGGAATTGGCGAAGAGATGGCAGAGTCTTATATAGAGTTTATGAGAGTACATAGAGATAAGGTATTAGAACTTATAGAGATAATCAATCCAGCTATTATAGAAAAAAAGCAGATAAAAACAAACCTATTTATAGATAAAAAGATAGTCCTAACAGGAAGTATGAGCCAAAGTAGAACAGAGATTAAAAAGCTTTTGGAGAGTTTAGGGGCTATAATTAGTAGTAGTATATCGGCTAAAACAGACTATTTAATATATGGAGAAAAGGCAGGAAGTAAGCTACAAAAGGCTAAGAGTTTGGGGGTGGAGTGTTTGAGTGAGGGGGAGATGAGGGGGAAGATATAATAAAAGGGGTCAAGCAAGGGTGGGTGAAACCCGCCAAATATTTAGAATCATAATAATTGATTGGTTTCACCAACCCTACATAACACTTAATTTTTCATTAAAATTTAGATACAATACAAGTAATGTGAAAATAAATTAATTTGAGGATATGAATTATGGTAACACAAGAACAGTTAGCACAAGCAATATTAGATATGGGAAAAAGATTAGAAGCATCACTAGAAGCATCGGAAAAACAAACTGATGAACAAATGAAGGAAACCCAAGAAACATTAAAAAGAGTT
>JAMOOX010000151.1 GCA_027065045.1 Campylobacteraceae bacterium
TTATAACATCATCACTACATGAATGTCTCTCCCAATCACTAGGGTAACTCGCATAATTACCACCTGAAAGAGCAATATTATAATCAAGGTATTTTCTAACTCTTTGTGGATTATTAAAAGTTATATCTTCTAAATAAGATACGGTTTTAAAATTATCAGATTTTACTTCATTATCAATTCTTCCTAAATATATTTCACAATGTATAGTTCTTGATAAATTTTTTTGTATATCTTTTGCATAATCCAACGACTGTGTCATAGTTTGTTGAAACTGCTTTGCTCCATCCATTAATAATGCTCTATGTAGTTTTTTAGGATAATTCTGATATATTTTTATTTCTACATCATCTCTTACACCATTATTATTAGTATCCACTCCACCAAGAGTAGCATTATTTAGATTTTTATCGGGTTTAGGTGGCAAGAGTTCATCATCATTTGGCTCATAAGTAAAGAAATTCTCACTTCCAATAATCTCTAACTCCTTGCTAATAGCATAATTCACCCAAGCGAGTTGCAGAGTATTTGAGCCTTTATTTGTACTATAAAATATCTCTATTGGATAGTAACCTTTTTTAAAATATCTCTTATGTGATAGCTGAAATTTTCCATCACTACTTGAATGTCTCTCATAAATATTTTCACTGTTTACTATCACTTTAATATTATCATCTTGATTTACTCTAAAGTGATAATCTCCATCATTTGGAATATAGATATATCCACTCCATTTTACGGAATACTCTTGATTATTTAATAGTGATAAAGTCCCATTAAAATCTATATTAGTATCTACTTTTGAAGTTTTTGGAACTCCTCTAAAATTATCATTACTATAATATTTTGCAATTAATCCATTAGTTTCTACCAATTGTTTTATAGATTTAAAATCAAAATCTAATCTATATCTGCTATACCCATTTTTCTCTTTTACAAGTTTAACTATATATTTTTTATTTTTATATATTTTGATAGTTGAGTTATGCTCATATTGATATGAAGTATTGGATACTACGGATAAATCATTACAACTTCTACCAATAAATAGTTGATATTTCATACTACTACTAGCACTCTTTAATAATTTAAAATCTAAATTTCCATTTTCAAGAGTTGTAAACTGTAAATATATACTCTTATTATTACTCCATTTACTAAAATAATTATCACTATAACTACTGCTATCACCTGCACCATCTAGCTCATTTATACTATAAGCTTCATGACACATATTGGGGTTTGTCTCTGTGCTAGAGAATAGGAGGGTTGAGAAGATTAATAATAATTTCATTAATTTCATAAGGTTTCCTTTGAATAAATTTAAATATTATATTAAATTTACTCCCCCCTATTATATTAAATTTATATATTTCTTAAAAGTTTAGTTTAATATATGTAAGTTAGTAACATTAATTACATTAACTCCTCTATCCAACTATCCACCACAGCCTCGCTTGGCATTCTCCAATCAGCCCTAGGGCTAAGTGATATTGTTCCTACTTTTATACCATCAGGCATAGCATTTCGTTTAAACTGTTGGCTAAAAAATCTCTTTAGAAATATAATAAGCCACTTTTTAATCTCATCTTTTGGATAGTTACTAAAAGCATTTGAGGCTAAAAATAGTATTTTAGAGGGTTTAGCACCATATTTAATAAAGTGATATAAAAAGAAATCGTGTAAAATATATGGTCCTATTATATCTTCTGTATTTTGTTCACTTTTACCATCTTTTAGAGGTAGAAGTTCAGGAGATATTGGAGTATCTAAAATATCAAGTAGTATATCTTTTATCTCAATATTAGTTGTAAAAGATTTGATTAGATATGATATTAGAGTTTTGGGTATGCCACTATTTAGTGAATACATACTCATATGGTCTCCATTATATGTACTCCAACCCAAAGCAATCTCACTTAAATCACCTGTACCTATTACTAATCCACCCTCTTTATTGGCTAAATTCATTAATATTGAAGTCCTTGTTCGTGCTTGGACATTCTCATAAGTTACATTATGAATATCTTTATCATGTCCAATAGCTTCAAACTCTTTGAGTACAATATCTTTTATATCTATCTCTTTTAGAGTTACCCCTAACTTTTGGCATAATTTAATAGCATTTGATTTTGTCCTATTAGTTGTCCCAAACCCTGGCATTGTGATAGCTAATATATCTTTGGTATCTCTACCCATAATTTGATATGCTTTGTGTATGCTAAGTAGTGCTAAAGTAGAGTCTAATCCACCAGATATTCCAATCACTGATTTTGGGATATTTGTATGAGTGAGTCGTTTGATAAGTCCGTGGGCTTGGATATTAATTATCTCTTCTGTTACCTCTTCTCTAATCTCTTCGTTAGATGGAACAAATGGTTGATTATCAATATATCTATCTAACTCTTTGATTTGAGGTAGTTTAGAGAGAGTTATATCTCTTGTAGTTGTTGTTTTCATATCGGCAAAATATGATTGATTTAGCCTTAGATATTTAAGCTTTTCTATATCAATATCAGCTCTAATTGTACTACTCTCTAAGCAAAATCTTTCCCCCCTTGATATAGTTGTACCATATTCACAAATTATACTATCACCTCCAAATATAGTATCACTACTTGACTCCCCTACTCCACAAGAACTATATATATAAGCCCCTACACATCTACTACTTTGTGTGCGAACTAACTCTTCTCTATATCTTGCTTTACCTACAAGTTCATTACTAGCAGAAAGATTAAATATAATATTTGCTCCATTAATACTCATCTGATTTGATGGAGGAGTAGTAGCCCATAAATCCTCACAAATTTCAATCCCAAAAGATATATCATCTCTAATAAATAGTAAATCAACTCCAAATGGAATATCAAAACCTAATAGATTAATATTAACCTCTTTAATATCAATCCCACTATTAAAATATCTTTTCTCATAAAACTCATCTCTATTTGGCAAAAAACTTTTTGGTACAGCACCTATAATATTACCATTTTGAATTACTACACCACAATTATATAATCTATCTTTGAAATTAATAACCATACCAATAATAGCAATAGTTGATATATATTTAGTAGATGCCAAAATATCTAAAAGAGCCTCGTTTTGACTATCAAGAAGTTGTTGATTTCTAAATAAATCCCCTACACTATATCCTGTTATAGATAATTCAGGAAATAAAACTATGGAAGTATTACTATTATACTCTTGATTGATGATAGATATAATCTCTTTGGCATTTGCTTTTGGATTGGCTACAACCACCTTTGGGACACTTGAAGCTACTCTATAAAATCCGTACATTTATTTACTCTCCTATAAATTTGTAGGGTGGGTGAAACCCACCATTATTCAATAGCTATCTAAATAAACTTCTTGCAAAACTGATTGAAGCAAGGACTTTAGTCCTGTTAATTATATGAGACCAAAGTTTTTTGTAAGAAGTTTAATATTTGGTGGGTTAGCACCCTACCATTTTCTAACTCTCTTCTAAAAGCTTAAGTGCTAATTTCTCTACATAATTATTAGTAATCTTTTTAGATTTATTCTCTATCTTACTTACATAAAATTCTAATTCATTATGGTTATCTATCATCTTATCACCTATTGGTACTTTGATATACTCCCCATCACTTTGTAGTTCCCATCTAAGCATATTATCTCGTAATTGAAGCATCAAAATTTGAACAATTTTTGTAGATAGATTGGTCTCTTCTATTGGTGTCATAAGTTCTACTCTACGAATTAAGTTTCTTGGCATCAGGTCGGCACTTGATATATATAATGGAGTAGAGGCATTTTTAAAGTAGTAAATTCTTGGGTGTTCTAAATATTTACCTATTATAGAGTGTACTTTTATATTCTCACTTACCCCTTTAATATTTGGTACAAGACAACATATTCCTCTAATAATCAAATCTACTTTACATCCACTTTGAGATGCTCTATAAAGTGCTTTGATGATACTTGTATCTACTAATGAGTTGGATTTTAATATTATATATCCATCTTCACCTTTTTTGGCTTCACCATCAATTAATTTAAGTAGTTTTGGCTTGATTTGAGTAGGAGACATAAGTAGCTTATTTAATTTAGTATGTGTTGAAAATCCTGTAAGAAAATGAAAAAATCTAGTAGCATCATCTGTAAAACTCTTTTTGGTTGTAAAGTATGAAATATCTGTATAAATTTTGGCAGTTGAGGGATTATAATTTCCTGTTGCTAAATGTAGATAAGATTTTAATTTACCATTTTCTCTTTTGATTACTTGTGCTATTTTTGCATGGACTTTTAGTTTAGGAATTCCATAAACTACATGCGCCCCTGCTTTTTCCAACATTCTTGCCCATTGGACATTATTTTCCTCATCAAACCTAGCTTTAAGTTCTACCAAAACTGTAACTTGCTTACCATCTCTTACAGCATCAAGAAGAGATTTAACAATAGGAGATTTTGGACCTGCACGATATAGTGTCATTCTAATTGATATTGTATTATCATCACGAGATGCTTGTTGAATAAATTTTAGTATTGGGTCAAAACTATCAAATGGGTGATATAGTAGTACATCTTGTGTCTCAATAGCTTTGAATATATCTTGATTTTTATCAAATGGTGGTAGAGTTTTGGGTTGAAATGATGGTAGGACTAAATGAGATAATTTTTTATCTCCTACAATTTGCCATAAACTACCCAAATCAAGTGGAATATTTTTGTAATAATATATATCAGATTTTGAGATATGAAGATGTTTTACAAAAAATTTGATTAAATCATCATCTGTACTTTTAAGAAGCTCTAATCTTACAAAATTACCCTTATTTCTAGCACGAATACCCTCTTCTAAAATTTCTAAAAAGTCATCTGCTTCCTCTTCTGCTATCTCCATATCTGCATTTCTTGTAACTCTAAAAGTAGTGCTTCTTAGTATATCAAACCCTACAAAAATCTCTTCTATAAAATGCTCTACAACACTATCAATAGGAATAAATAGATTATCTATCTTGACAAATCTAGGGACGGTTCTAGGTATTCGTATCAATCCATGCTTTACGCTATTTTCTTTATCTACAAGTTTTACAGCTAGTCCAAAACTAAGATTATTTAAATGTGGGAATGGGTGAGTAGAATCTATTGCTATTGGTATAATTACAGGATAAATATCTTCAAAAAATATCTTCTCTAATTCATCTCTATATTTTTCATCAATTTGATGACAATCTTTGATAAATATATTTTCACTCTCTAGCTCTTTACGAATATGATTATATGAACTCTCCAAAACTTTTTGTTCTTTATGTAGATACTTATTAATCTCTTCTAACTGCTCAATTGGTGTGATTTTATCTGCCCCACTCTCTTGAACCCCTGCTTGAAAAAGAGACTTTAATCCTGCTACTCGTATCATATAAAATTCATCTAAATTTGTACCATAAATAGCAATAAATTTCAATCTCTCTAATGGAGGAAGCTTAACATCCGTAGCTTGTGATATAACTCTACTATTAAACCTAAGCCATGATAACTCTCTATTAAAATATAACTCTGTTAAGTTTAAATCCATCTATAATCCTTTAGTATAACCTTATAGAAATTATATCTAAAATTATAGTATAAGTGTAAATTTTTTTACTATTTTTAAGTAATAATTGATAATTTTCTATTTAATATCGAATTTATATTTAAAGTGTTATAATATAAATAAGAATATATTAAGGAGTGTAAAATGAAAAAGTTTACAAAATTAGTTTTAAGTGTGGTTGCATCATTTACTTTGGTTTCTTGTGGTGGTGGTCTTGATGGTTCTGATTCAGATTATAGTGGTGATTCAAGTTATAATAATAATGATTCAACTAGTAATAACAGTAATTCTCTTAGTGTTTATAATTTAGCCGGTTATAGTATAGTTGATAGCGATGGTTATTATATTGATTTTTGTAGTGATGGTTCTGTATATTATTATTTAAACTCTAATGGTAGTCATAATGGTGATT
>JAMOOX010000152.1 GCA_027065045.1 Campylobacteraceae bacterium
ACCATTCGGGGGTTCGAATCCCTCTACCCCATCCACCTATTTAAATGTCGCGGGATAGAGCAGTTTGGTAGCTCGTCGGGCTCATAACCCGAAGGTCAGGGGTTCAAATCCCTTTCCCGCAACCAATTATAAACAATTAATCTTTTTTATTGTCCCTTTTAATTTAAACATTTTTATCCTTTAAATTTAATATCTTTTCATCAAACATATCATTATCAAAATCAGTCGTATAATCATCATAATCTAAGTACACATCATCAATCAAACCTCTTCTAATAAGTTCTTTATGTATAGTTACATACAACTTAGGGTTATGTAAATCAAAATCAAAGTTATAGTATGTTTCAAGATAATAATACATAGGTTGTTGATTATTAATACTTGAATGAAATCTCTTAAAATTGTACTTATTTATATATTCTTTTACACCCTCTTTTAACTCCTTAATTGATTGATAATCACTAATATAAATATCACTATATTTCAATGTTCTAAAGAATCTCTCTATAAAAATATTAATATGCTCTTTACTTGTATATTGGCTACCTTGGTCACTATTAAATATTTTTGGTTTTGGATATTTCTCTAAAATCCATTATACTATTAGAAATGTAAAAGTGAAACTTAAAGTATCAGGACAGTTCAAATCATTTCAAGGTGCTAAGGATTATGCTAACTTGCGTTCTATTGTGGATACTTTTAGAAAGAGAGGATTCAATGAATTTGAGTCGTTGGTTGGGGTTATTTCTGGGAAAAGTATTTTTTAGTATTTAGGGGTGATTAGTTACAAATAGATAATATAATTCCTTTATCAAAACAAAAAGGATTTATTTATGAAAAAAAATATATTTATAATACTTCTACTCACTCTATCGCTAGAAGCAAAAAAGAAAAATATTGATGTGAGCCAAATATATGGTAGGATTGAGTATGTAACTCATTTTGCTGATTATAAGATAGAGGTTGTAGAGCATTTTGAAGATTTGAAAGTGAAAGAGGTGAAACACTTTGCTAATAAAAAAGGTAGATGGAAGATTGTAACTTCATTCCCTGATTTTAAAATTCAAAAGGTTAAACATTTTGGAGACTTTAAAGTAAAATATGTGGATAGATAGCTAATATAATATAGACTTAATTTATTTTATATTATAATTAAATAATACAAAATAAAGGAGCTAGTATGTTGAAGAAATTTTTATTTTTATTTCTGTTTCAAGCTGTTTTTTTAGTGAGTGCTAATGCTAAAAGTTTATATATTTCGGGTTATACATCTTATGATATTAGTCGTGGTAATATTAATATCTCTGTTGATAGAATTCATAATAAGCGAAGGAGTGGTCGTAGTGGTACTTTGAAATTGGCTATTTGGGTTACAAAGTATCGTTATAGAGGAGGGACTATTAGTGGTTATGTAATTGGTGAGACTACTCTAGGGCAACTCTATGCTAATAAGTATTATGCTGATGTTTCAAGGACTGTAAATTATTATAGACCTCCAAGAGGTAGATATTATACCACATTTGTATTATCTGAATATAGAAATGGAAGGTATTTAACGGTAGATTATATTACTTATGATACTCGTAAACCATTTTAATAGTTAATTATTTCTATATCTCATCAAATTTAGTTTGAGATACAGGGATAATAATCATCTCCCCCTCTTCTAAAAACTCTTTTGAAAAATTATTTGTTAGAAATATCTCTTGCATTGTTGAGTTATTATCTATTGCAATTTGTTCTATGGATATTTTTTGGGTTGCGATATATGATATTAGATGAGTTTTTTTAGGTTTTATAATTTTTATATCTTTGGATATAAGAGTATCATATAGTATATAATATTGAGGTAGTTTATCTTTGGGGATTATAATTGAACAATCTTGATTGAGTATTTTTGACTTTTTGATATGGGCATTGAGAGTAAAAAATTTATCTATACCAATATCTATTTTTTGGGCTAATAGATATAGATTAGCTCCCTTTTTTAGAGATATTTCTGCAATTTTATTTTGATATAGATTATCTACTCCTAGAGATATATTCTCTCCTATCATAGCCAAAAGAATTATTTTTCTAATATAATCTCTACTCTCTTTTGGAAGATATTTTTTATTATCATCGGTTAATATAGATATATCATCACTACCTGCTATTTTGATAGCCTTAGAGACTCTACCCTCTCCACAATTATATGCCAAAATTGCCAAATACCATTTACCAAATTTTTTATGAAGATATTTAAAGTATTTAATAGCTGAATTTGTAGATAATATAGGGTCATATCGTTGGTCTATATATCCATTTAGAGTAAGATTATACATCCGTGCAGTTGAGGGCATAAACTGCCATAATCCACCTGCTTTTTTGGGTGAGATAGCATTTGAGTTTAGTCCTGATTCTATCATTGATATATATATAAACAAATCACTCATCTCATTATCTATTAATAAATATCTAAAAGTTGGAATATAGTGTCCTCCTCGTTTAAGAGAGTTTTTATAAAACTTTTTTAATCCTCTCTCTTTTTGACGAATAAAATTTTGAAACTCATCATCTACGATATAGCTTATGTCAATATCAAATTCGTTTAGTACATAGCTATAGCTTGGGTATTTATCTATAATATCAAAGCTATAAATATTGCTAATTAATAATATTAAAAAGAGTATTAATTTAATTTCTAATTTTGGTCTTTTATATCTTTTAGGCAAGTGCTTTTAAAACCTCTCTTATTCTATCTTTTGATGATAAGTATAAAATTTGGCTATATTGTTGTTCTATTTTAATAGGTTTTTTAATAACCTTTTTATAATCATTAATAGATATATTATTATTTAAAATTAATAAACTTAATGCCTCAATTAACATTTTTAATCCTTTTGAATATTATACTCTATACTGTTATTTTCTAAAAGCTCCACATATCTATCAAAACTACTTTTTGCCAACTCTTGATTTGCTGATACCACAGATATTGTCGTACTCCAATTATTTTTATTTTTTTTAGGCAAAGATGATACATCTACACCTTGTGGCATACTTCTCATTAATGGTATAAAAATAGACTCTTTACATTTAGCTATTAGAGTATATCTATAACTCTGTTTATAGGTAGGAAAAAAAGTTTTGAGGATACTTTCTATAATTGGGTGAGACATGTGTGGAAACCCTGGCATAAAGAAAAATCTTTTTTGTAGATGAAAAGCAGGTATTCCATTGGTATAATTTTTGACTAATAATTCACTTTTTGGTGGTAGTTGAGCCATCTCTAGGGCATATTTAGATGTATTATTATCTTTTAATATTCTATTTTTTATTAATACTTCACACTCTTGATGTGTTTGTAGCTTTGTTTCAAAAGCCTTTGCTACACAATCTCTTGTATAGTCATCAGGTGTAGAACCAATCCCTCCAAAGCTAAATATTACACTATTTTCTATTGAAGCTATATATTTTATAGTAGATATTATAAGCTTAGGGTCATCTTCTATCACAAAAGAACCTGTTAAAATATTGCCATATTTGGCCAACTCTTGTGATACAAAATCAAAATGAGTATCTACTCTTCTTCTATTTAATATCTCACTTCCAATAATAAGTGCAAAAAACTTTGGATTTGTCATATTTTACTCTTCTATATAATTTTTAAGCTTTCTACCTACTTTTGGGTGTTTGAGCTTTTTAATAGCACTACTTTCTATTTGACGGACTCTCTCTCTTGTTACATTTAGAGCCTTTCCTATCTCTTCAAGAGTTCTATCACTAGAATCAGGTAATAATCCAAATCTCATTCTAATAACCTCTTTTTCTCTATCATTGAGTTGTCCTAAAACATCATCAATTTGATTATTAAGGTCATCTCTAAGTACTACATCTGTTGGACTAACTGTACTTGTATCTTCTATAAAATCTCCAAATCTTCCATCATCTTCATCTCCTACTGGAGTCTCTAGGCTTACTGGTTCTTTTGTGATTTTAATAACATTTTTTACTTTATCAACACTAAGTCCTACCTCTTTTGCGATTGTATCTAGGTCTGGGTCTCGTCCATTTTCTTGTAGGTGTTTTCGTATGATTTTATTAATTCTATTGATTGTTTCAATCATGTGGATTGGTATTCTAATAGTTCTTGCTTGGTCAGCTATGGCTCTACTTATAGCTTGTCTAATCCACCATGTAGCATAGGTTGAGAATTTATAACCTTTTTCATACTCAAACTTATCAACTGCTTTCATAAGTCCAATATTTCCCTCTTGAATTAAATCAAGGAATGGTAATCCTCTATTTGTATATCTTTTTGCGATTGATACTACAAGTCTTAGGTTTGATTTTGCCATTCTTGTTTTGGCTTTTTCACTTTTGAGCTTACCTTGACGGATTTGATTTAGTATCTCTTCTAGTTTATCAGGGTCAAGATTGAAGCTATCTTTAGATGCCTCTCTTGTCTCAAATAGTTTTTTAATCTCTACATAAGTACTTACCATTGTAGTCTCTGGTACAGCATCAATAATATCATCTTTACTCATATTTATAATATTATCTAAAATATCATTATGATTTTTTCTCAAAATATCGTTAAATAGAGGTAGTTTATACTCTAATCTTTTGAGTTCTTTATCAAATCCATCATCACTTCTAAGAGCAGTTTCCATCGCTTTTACAAGTTCATTAATTAGCTTACTTGTTGGTCCTAAGTTTAGTAGAGATTGTTTAAGTAGCTCTTTTTTAAATGCTACTTTTAATCTCTCATGAACTATTTTACTATGTTCTATAGTTTCATCCTCTAATACTTTTTCTAACTCACCAACTGCTTTTAGCCAATCTTTTTTGCTTTTTTCAAGTCTTTTAAAGCTCTCAATTACTTGTTTTGCTCTATCTTTTGTAGAACTTGTAGATGAAGTCTCTTCTTCGCTATCTTCATCATCTTTGGTATCACTACTATCTTCAAAGCTTTTAAATAGCTCTTTTACTCGTCTTTCACGGTTTAATAGTGGTTCTTTGTAGTTTATAATATATCGTACTAAATATGGAACAGAACATATAGCATCAATAATAATATCTTCACCCTCTTCAATTTGGATACTAAGTTCTATCTCCTCTTCTTTGGTAAGAAGTAGAATTTTACCCATCTCTCGTAAGTACATTCTTACAGGGGAATCACTTCTACTCCACTCTAAGAGTTCTTTCTCTTTTGTGAAATCAAAGAAATCTATCTCTTCTTTACTATTTTTTTTTCTATTACTTGCTTCTCTTTTTTTGAGCTTTGCACTTAACTCTTTTGCATATTGAGAGGCACTAATAATCTTAATGCCCCTATCTTTTGCAAATTTTTCTATTTTTTTTGTATGTGCAAGAGTAGGTTGTTTATCAAATTCTTTGACAATATTTTCATAAGTTATATTATCATTTTTTTTCTTTTTAGAAAAAAGTTCTTCTACTTTACTAATACTATCAATTTTTTTTGCCGTTGCCATGGATATGAGCTCCTGTATATAGAGGTAGTTTTGAGATATTATATCTAAAAATCTTTAAACCTCTTGACCACCTAATAATCTGTGATATTATCTACAATATCCAAAGCTCTATTTTTAGCACTCTCTACATCATTATCTAATACCAATGATACTGCCATTCTTCTACCTTTGTGAGACTCTGGTTTGCTAAATACTCTTACAAAACTATTCTCACTAAAAGCACTATTTGGCACTTCAAGAGATGGATTAGAGTTGTCATTTTTGGCTTTATATGCTCCACTTGCACCTGCACCCAAAAACTTAAACTCTAAAGGTAAGCCTAAGACAGCTCTAATATGTAATGCAAATTCACTTTGAGATTGAGTAATAAGTGTTACCATTCCTGTATCATGTGGGCGAGGGCTAAGTTCTGAAAAATATACCTCATCATCTTTGATAAAAAACTCTACTCCAAATATTCCTCTTCCTCCAAGTCCATCTGTTACAGCTTTGGCTATATCTTTGGCTTTATTAAGTGCTATATCACTCATTGGCATTGGTTGCCATGATAATATATAATCTCCATCTTGTTGAATATGTCCTATTGGTTCACAAAATATTGTATTATTAGCACCTTTTACAGTAAGAAGTGTAATCTCATAATCAAACTTTATAAACTCTTCTACTATTAATTCACTAGCATCACCTCTTGCCTCTTTGGCTATCTCCCATGAGTTGCTTATATCATCAAAACTTTTAGCAATACTTTGTCCATGTCCTGAACTACTCATAACTGGTTTAATTACACAAGGAAATCCAATCTCTTTTGATGCCTCTTCTAACTCATCTATTGTTTTTACAAATTTATATTTACTTGTGGTTAATCCAAGCTCTTCAGAGGCAAAGACTCTAATATTTTTTCTATTCATAGTTTTACTAACTGCTTCAGCATTTGGAATTACATTAAATCCTCTGCTCTCTGCTTCAAAAAGTGCATCTATACTAAGTGCCTCAACTTCAGGTAATATAAAAGATGGTTGATACTTCTCAATCACCTCTAGTAGTGCATTTTTATCTTGCATATCTACTACTACTTTATGATTTGCTACCAAGTGAGCAGGAGCATTATCATACTTATCTACTGCAACTACTTCCACTCCTAATCTTTGAGCCTCAATAGCCACCTCTTTGCCAAGTTCTCCTGAACCTAATAACATTATTTTAATAGCATCTTTTTTAAGTGGGGTTGTAAATTTCATCTTTAGTTTCCTATAATCTATTTTTATCTGATTATACTATCTTAAGACTTAAATGAAATTTTGATATAATGTTGAATTAACTAATTTTGGAAAGCTTTATGTATGATTGACCGTTATCTTCTATACTCTGTAATGTTCTTATTGGGTATATCACTTGTTATGAGTTATTCCCTATCTACTTATATTGTAGTACACTTAGAGTATGATATTAATCATTTTTTTATTAGACAACTTTTTGCTGTAAGTATAGGGTTTCTTACTATAATTATTTTGAGTTGGTTAGACCCTGATAAGTGGTTTAATTTTATTGGGTTATCTCTTTTTATACTATTTTTACTACTTCTTATTGTAATGCAATTTTTACCATCTACTTATGTAAATGCTGTAAGTGGGGCAAAGAGGTGGATTAGATTAGGGGCTGTATCTATTGCACCAGTAGAGTTTTTCAAAATTGGATTTGTCTTTTTTTTGGCTTGGAGCTTTTCTCGTAAGCTTTTAGATAGGACTAATATGAGCTTCAAAGAAGAAGTTAGGGTATTTTTACCATATATATTTGTATTTTTTGTAGCCGTTATACTTATAGCAGTTCTTCAAAAAGATTTAGGGCAAGTTGTGGTCCTTGGGGCTACTTTGGCAATTTTATTTCTATTTGCTGGTAGTAGTTTTAAATTTTTCTTCTCTCTTCTTGGTAGTGCTTTGGTGGCTATGATAATCTTGATTTTATCAGCACCACATAGGATAGCTAGAGTTGCTAGTTGGTGGTCAGTAGTCCAAGATAAGATATTATCAATATTTCCATTTGAAGTAGTAAAAGAGCTTAAAATAGAGACTACACAAGTACCATATCAAATCTCAAACTCTCTTAATGCTATACATAATGGGGGTATTTGGGGTAAAGGGCTTAGTAGTGGGCAGTTTGAATTGGGATATTTAAGTGAAGTCCATACAGATTTTGTATTAGTTGGGATTACAGAAGAGTTTGGTTTGGTTGGTATATTTGTAGTATCATTTGTAATGCTTTTTACAATATATAGAATATTCAAAATATCAGCACAGGTCAAAAATCCAACATATTATCTATTTTCAGTAGGGGTTGGACTGCTTATATCATTATCATTTATTATCAATAGTTTTGGAGTATCAGGGATATTTCCTATCAAGGGTATAGCTGTGCCATTTTTAAGTTATGGTGGTTCGCATATTATGGCATCATCATTAGCTATTGGATTAATTATAATGATTTCTAAAAAACGGGTTAGTAAAGATGAGGTAGATTTAAATTTAATAAAGGAGAAAAAAGATGATAAATAATAAACGAGTAATAGTCTTGACAGGTGGTGGGACTGGAGGACATTTATCAATAGTTAAAGCTATAAAAACAAAACTTTCATATTATAAAATGGTATATATAGGTTCTACAAAAGGACAAGATAAAGAGTGGTTTGAAAATGACCCTGATTTTTTTAGAAAATATTTTTTGGATACTAGGGGAGTATTTAATCAAGGTTTTTTTGGTAAAATTCGCTCAATTGCAATGTTTTTAAATGCAACAAGAGAGGCTATAGAGATATTAAAAGAACTCAACCCAAAAGTAGTATTTTCAGTTGGTGGATACTCATCAGCACCTGTAGCCTATGGTGCAAAATTTCTTAAAATCCCTCTTGTAATACATGAACAAAATGCAGTAACAGGAAGATTAAACCAAAAACTAGAGAGTTATGCAACTCACTTTATATCTTCATATAGAGATGATTCTCCTATCAAAGAGTATCCTATCAAAGAAGAATTTTTTATTAAAAGAAGAGTACGAACAGAGATAAAATGTATATTCTTTGTAGGTGGTTCACAAGGTGCAGTAGCTATTAATAAACTAGCACTATCATTAGCCAAAGATTTAGATAAGAGAGGGATTAAAATTATCCATCAAGCAGGGAATAATAATATAGAAGATGTCAAAAAAGAGTATGAAGAGTTGGGTATCCATGCTAAAGTATTTGGATATAGTACAAATATATCATCATATATGAATGAAGCAGATATTGCAATATCAAGGTCAGGTGCTTCAACTCTATGGGAGCTTAGTGCTAATGGATTACCTGCTATATTTATCCCATATCCTTATGCCGTAGGAGACCACCAATATCATAATGCACAATTTCTAAGAGATAAAGATTTAGCTTGGATTATGAGAGAAGATGAGATAGATAATGATAAAATATTAGATATTTTAGATAATGAAGATATATCTTCTAAAAGTAAATCTCTTGGACATATTATAGATTCAACAGGTGATATTAAAATTGCTCGACTATTAAAAGAGTTTTTAAATTAAAAAATATTTTAGCTAATTGGATATTAATATTTAATATGATATGATTTCAAAAATTTAATGATATTAGGGTAGAATAAGTATGGAACAAACATTATCAATTATAAAGCCAGATGCAGTAGCTAAAGGTGTAATAGGAAAAATCTTAGATAGATTTGAGAGTAACGGATTAATAGTAAGAGCTACTAAGAAAATTCAATTAACTAAAGCTGATGCAGAAGCATTTTATGCAGTTCATGCTGAGAGACCATTTTTTGGTGAATTAGTAGAGTTTATGATTTCTGGTCCTGTTGTAGTAACAGTATTAGAGGGTGAAAATGCAATGGCTAAAAATAGAGACTTAATGGGTGCAACTAATCCAAAAGAGGCAGAAGCTGGTACAATTAGAGCTGATTTTGCTGATTCTATTGATGCTAATGCAGTTCATGGTAGTGATAGCGTAGAGAATGCTACTAATGAGATTAATTTCTTCTTTGCTCAAAGAGAATTAGTTTAATCTATTATGAAAATACCTTTTGATAAAATCAATAGTTTTGGCAAAGAGTTTGAGTATAAATCAAACTTAGAACCTATTTTATTGAATGGAAAACTCAAAAAGAGTGGATACCATAGAGTATCAATTGGGGGCAATTTAAAAGGTAGTATAGTAGTAAATTGTGCAAGATGTGGTGTAGAAATCAATTGTAATGTAGATGAAGATTTAAAATTTACAATTAGTGACCAATTTATAGAGACAACTGATAATTTAGATATTATTGAGTTTATAGATGGTATGATAGATATTGATTATATACTAAATAGTGAGATCAACTCACTTAAATCCTCATATAATTATTGTCCAAAGTGTGAAAACTTAGATGATGATTTTGAGATGGAATTTTAAAATAAAGGATATAAAATGGCAGTACCAAAGAGAAGACATAGTAAAACAAGAGCAGCAAAAAGAAGAACACATTATAAATTGACTCTTCCAAGACCAGTTAAAGATGAAGATGGAACATGGAGAATGCCTCACCACATGAATATGACAACAGGTGAGTATGTTAATCATAACCATGATAAAAAAGATTAATTCGTAACTATGATTAAAATAGCAATAGATGCTATGGGTGGGGACTTTGGTCCTGAACCTATCATAGAGGGTGTAATCCAAGCACTAGATGAAAAAGGCGAACTTTTTAAACCTATACTTGTAGGTGATAAAGAAGAGCTACTCCTATATATCCCAGAATTTTATCTTAATAAAGTTGAATTTGTATCATCAAGTGATGTAATTTCTATGAGTGATAGTGCTACAAATGCACTTAAACGAAAAGAGTCATCTATATACAAAGCAGTTGAACTTGTACGAAATAAAGAGGCAGATACAGTTGTTTCAGCAGGACATAGTGGAGCTACAATGACCTTAGCAACTATTCGTATTGGACGACTTAAAAATGTATCTAAACCAGCACTTGCAACACTTATGCCAAGCATTAACGAGAGTAAAACTTTACTATTAGATGTTGGTGCAGTTGTTGAGTGTAAACCTCAAAATCTATATGAATTTGCTATAATGGGTAGAACTTATGCACAACAACTTTTAAATATAGATTCACCAAAAGTTGGACTTTTAGCAAATGGTGAAGAGGAGAGTAAGGGTAATGAACTTACCAAAGCATCTTTTGCTCTTCTTAAAGGAACAGAAGGCTTTATAGGTAATATAGAGGGACGAGATATTTTCAATGGTAATGTAGATGTTGTTGTTTGTGATGGATTTACAGGTAATATAGTCTTAAAAGCTAGTGAGGGTGTAGTATCTACAATATTTGATATGATGAAAACAAATATCAAAAAATCAATACCAGCAAAATTTGGTGCATTATTGATGAAAAAAAGAGTATTTGCAAACCTTAAAAAGCAGGTTGATTATGCAGAATATGGTGGAGCACCACTACTTGGAGTAAATGGTTGTGTGATTGTGAGCCATGGTAGTTCTAATGCTAAGGCTATCAAAAATGCGATATTTCAAGCAATTAGTTTTTCTAAATCTAATGTAAATGAGACTATTGAGAGTGGTTTAGTCGTATAAGACTACCATCTCTATTTAATTATCTTCAAAATATGTGTAAAAAAATTACATATCTTCAATTAAACTTTTAATTACCAAATATTAATTATACTTTTTAACATTATTAGATTATAATAGTATTAAATTGAAATAAGGAATGCATAGTGAATATTCATGAATATCAAGCAAAACAGATTTTTGCAAAATATGGTGTACCAACTCCAAAAGGAATTATGGTAGAGAGCGTTAAAGATGCAGTTGTTGCAGCTCAAACTTTAGGTGGCCCAATTTGGGTTGTAAAAGCTCAAATTCACGCAGGTGGTAGAGGGCTTGGTGGTGGTGTTAAACTTGCTAAATCTTTGGAAGAGGTTGGAACTTTAGCTAATGAGATTTTAGGTATGACATTAGTTACTCATCAGACAACTGCTGAGGGTAAATTAGTTCAAAAGCTTTATATTGAAGATGGTGCTGATATTCAATCTGAACTATATTTATCTGTAGTTCTTGATAGAAAATTAGAGATGCCTTTAATTATGGCTTCTACCGAGGGTGGTATGAATATTGAAGATGTAGCTGAAAATACACCTGAAAAAATTGTTACAATTCCAGTTGACCCTACAATTGGTTTTCAAGGTTTCCATGGTAGAGAGTTAGCTTTTGGTCTTGGAATTACAGATAAAGTTGAACAGAGAAATATTATATCATTTGCTCAAAAACTATTTAAACTCTATATGGAAAATGATGCAGAGATGATTGAGATTAATCCTCTTGTCAAAACTGGTACAGGTGAGTTCTTGGCACTTGATGGTAAAATGGGCTTTGATAACTCTGCTCTTGGAAGACAACCAGAAATTGCAGCTATGAGAGATTTAAGTGAAGAGGATGCTGATGAGATTGAAGCTTCTCATTATGGATTATCTTATGTAGCATTAGATGGTGAGATTGGTTGTATGGTAAATGGTGCAGGTCTTGCTATGGGTACTATGGATACTATTAATCACATGGGTGGAACACCTGCTAACTTCCTTGATGTTGGTGGTAGTGCTAATGCCCAAACTGTTGCAAAAGGTTTTGAAATAATTTTGAAAAATCCAAATGTTAAAGCAATTTTTGTAAATATCTTTGGTGGAATTGTAAGATGTGATAGAATTGCAAATGGTATTATTGAAGCTACAAAAATTACAGATGTAAATGTACCTGTAATTGTAAGACTTGATGGGACTAACGCACCAGAAGCTGCAGAGATTTTGAAAAATGCTAATATTTCTAATTTAATAGTTGGTGATGATTTAGGTGATGGTGCAGCAAAAGCTGTAGAGGCAGCGAAAGGTAACTAATGAAGCCTAAATTGACATTTGGAAATATTACTTTTGATGATATTATAGAGTATTTTGATGTATCTCAAAAATATGAAGATAATATTATAAATATATCTAATATTGAAATATCTAAAGAAGATAGAGATATGTTAGAGATATTAATTCATAAGCACAAAGTCTATTTTATGGATTATTCAGAAGAGGAGATTAAAATGATGTTTATCTCCCCTATCTTAAATAATATATCTCTAAATGGAATTAATGCAAGAGAATGGTTTGAACGAGAATTAAGCTTTGAATTTGAAAATGTTATCATTAGTGGTAAGACAGATTTTATGTTAGCTTCGGGGACGATAAATCCCAAAGAACCTTATTTTTTTATTCAAGAGTATAAGAAAGCTATTCCAAGTAATAATCCAAAATGGCAATTATTAGCTGAATTATTGGTAGCTATCAATAAAAATAGAGATAGTTTAATTTTAGGAACTTATATTATTGGACAATATTGGTATTTTGTAAAACTTATCAAAAAAGATAATAGTTATATCTTATATAATATTGATAGTTATGATAGCCTAAAGATTGATGACTTAGTTATAATATATAAAAATTTACAAGCTGTAAAGAGTTTGTATTGTAAATAGAAGGAGAATAAATGAGTATTTTAGTAAATAAAGATAGTAAAGTAATAGTACAAGGTTTCACAGGTAAAGAGGGAACTTTTCACGCTGAACAATGTATCGCTTATGGAACTAATATTGTAGGTGGTGTTACACCAAATAAAGGTGGTCAAACACATTTAGAAAAGCCTGTATTTAATACAGTAAGTCAAGCAGTAGCTTCAACTGGTGCTACTGTAAGTATGATTTTTGTTCCACCTGCGTTTGTTGGTGATGCTGTAATGGAAGCTGCTGAAGCTGGGATTGAATTAGCTGTTATTATTACAGAGGGTGCACCAGTTAAAGATATGCAAATGGCAAAAGCTTATGCTACAAAGCATGGTATGATGACAATTGGGCCAAACTGTCCAGGGATTATCACTGCTGAAGAGTGTAAAATAGGTATTATGCCAGGTATGATATTTAAAAAAGGTAATGTAGGACTTATCTCAAAATCAGGTACTCTTACTTATGAGGGTGCTAATCAAGTATGTAATGAAGGATTTGGAATTACTACTGCTGTTGGTATTGGAGGAGACCCAATTATTGGTCTTAGCTATAAACAAATTTTACCAATGTTTGAAGCAGACCCTGATACAGAGTGTATTGTAATGATTGGTGAGATTGGTGGAGACCTTGAAATTCAAGCAGCAAAATTAATCAAAGAACAAATCACCAAGCCAGTTGTAGCATTTATCGCAGGTCAAACTGCTCCAAAAGGTAAAACTATGGGTCATGCTGGTGCGATTGTAAGTGGTAGTGCTGGTACTGCAAAAGAGAAAATGGAAGCATTAGAGGCTGCTGGTGTGAAAGTAGTTGTATCTCCTGCTGAGATTGGTAAAGCTGTTAAAGAGATTTTATCAAAATAGGGTGAATAAGTTCGGTTTTACCGAACTTATCCTCTAATTGACTTATCAATACTCTTTTTTTTAGGTTTTGTAGTTCTTATAATCTTACACTATGTTTGATACTCCATAATAAATTTGAGTTTTACTTTTTTTTAGGTTTTGTAGTTCTTACACATCTTACACGACGGTCATAGTCAATTCCATTTGCTTCAGAAGCACCATCTCTAAAATCAACACCCCAATTTTTACCATTGTGATTTTTATATCTAGTAGATGACCAATAAAATCTATCTTCAATAAAATTAAATCCACCAATAATTGCTGGTTTATAACTGTTGTAGCTAACTAATGATAAAAGTTCTGTAATGTTTGGAACTCTCCAGTCATCAAATCCACCCAATTTTAAATCTTTACAATAATTGTAAGCTTTTTTATAAGTAACCATATTATCAATTATAGCTCTATTATCTTGCCATGTTAAACCTGTAAATCCATCTTGTGCCATATCACCTGCATTTAAACCAACTGCTACTATTAGTATAGATAGTGCTTTTTTCATATAGAACTCCATTATTTATTTTATATTTTAATATATTATATCAAAATAAAGTAAAATTGTATATAATAAGATTAAAAAAGGAAATAAAATGAAACAACAAACATTAGCACTCCATTATGGATATGATAAAGATGTACAAGGGACAATGTCTGTACCAATATATCAAACAACAGCTTATGAATTTAGAGATACTACTCACGCATCAAATCTATTTGAACTTAAAGAACTTGGAAATATATACACAAGATTAATGAACCCAACAACTGATGTCTTTGAAAAAAGATTTGCATCACTTGAGGGAGGAGTGGCAAGTATTGGGACTGCTTCTGGAATGAGTGCTATATTTTATGCTATTGCCAATGTTGCAGAAGCAGGTGATAATATAATTGTAGCAAAACAAGTTTATGGTGGGACTACTACTCTTACAGGTCATACAATCAAAAGATTTGGAATTGAGAGCCGATATTTTGATATAGAAAATCCCAAAGAGTTAGAGGCATTAATTGATGATAAAACTAAAATTATTATATTTGAAAGTATCACAAATCCAAATGTAACAGTAGCTGATTTTGATGTAATTACAGAGATTGCTAATAGATATAATATCTTAACTTGTGTAGATAATACAGTAGCTACTCCAATTCACTGTAAGCCTTTGGAGCTAGGTTGTGATATTGTAGTACATAGCACAAGTAAATATACAATAGGGCAGGGTAGTGCATTAGGAGGAGTTATAGTAGAACGAGAAAATTTGAGCGATAAGCTAAAAAATAATCATAGATATTACCATTTTAATGAACCAGATGAGAGTTATCACGGACTTATCTACACAGATTTACCTCTACCTCCATTTGTATTAAGAGTAAGATTATCACTACTTAGAGATTTAGGTTCTGCACCATCTCCATTTAATTCTTGGCTTCATATTCAAGGATTAGAGACATTAGCTATTAGAATGAGAGAACACTCATCAAATGCTCTTAAAGTAGCCCAGTTCTTGGAAGCTCATCCAAAAGTAAAAAAGGTAAATTATCCTGCTTTAAAGAGTGATAGATTTTATAATTTAGCTCAAAAATATTTCAAAGGTGGTTGTAGTGGGTTATTATCATTTGAACTTGAAAACAAAGAGGTAGCTAATATGGTAGCAAATAAAACAGAACTATTCTCACTTGTAGTTAATATTGGAGATAGTAAATCGATTATCACTCACCCAGCATCTACAACACATCAACAACTATCTTCTAAAGAGTTGATAGAATCAGGAATTAGTGGAGGATTGATTAGACTTAGTATTGGACTTGAAGATGCTAATGATTTGATTGATGATTTGATTCAAGCATTGGCTTAGTATAAAATTATAGAAAACCTATGGATTTAGCTATTAATAATCAACATTATGATGATTTGAGTAAAAAAGTAGGGTAAGGTAGAAAATTTGAGGTAGAATTAGATTATTTTTTTTATTGTCTTGACTTTTGGGGTAGAATATTAGTAATTATTATAAATATCATTAGAGTTGAAATTTCTAATGATATTTTTAAATTTTATATTTCTATAATTTTAACCTTCATTGAATTAGAATTAATATACTAAATCCCAATTATAGAGTAAAAATATATTTAATATAGCCAATAAAACAAGCAGATAAAAACTTAACCTACTCCATATAGAAGCGATAGATACTACTAAATATATAACAAACAAATCCAATGGAATAACCATATCAAATGAAATAGCACTAGATGGTAGATTAAAAAGTAATATTAAAACCTCATCAAATAATCCTCCATAACCTATAATATGTAAAAAAATTGAAATTGGATAAAATAGAACAAAGGAAATAGATAATATTGGAGAAGTAAGCTGATATATATTAGTAATATAAAATATACTATGAGTAATAGGCAACATAAATAGATAAATCCCAATAGGGAATATAGTATATTTCAATATTTTATTTTGAATATTATTACTATATCTCTCTATTAAAAATATATAAAATACCCCTGCAATAGAGAACCATAATGCAATTGATGTAATAAGTGTTGGAAATAGAGATAATATTATCAATACTACAAGAGATAGAGATTGAAAACTAAATATTTTTATACCCATTATCAAAAATATCCAACTAAATAACATCATTATAAAGGAGCGAATTAGAGATGGTGGAGAACCCACAAATATAGTATAAACTCCTAATAATACTATAGATATAACTCCTATATCAAAAAATGAGTTTCTATATGAAAAAAATCTTTTTTGAAAATATTTATATGGTAATAGTAGTATAAAATATATAACACTCCATAGTATAGTCAAATGTAATCCACTCAATGCAATCAAATGGCTAATACCCAAACTTGCTACTTTTTCTCTAAGAGATTTAGATATTTTAGATGCCAAAAATATAGCTTTATAAAATTCTATAATCTCACTATCTTTGTGTTGGGTTTCAATTAGATTATTTATATAATCTTTGAGCCTATTATCTCCATTTTTTATCACTTTTTTAATCTTGATTTGAGTATAAAATCCATTTATATACTCTACAAAAGATAGATTATTATTAGGAGATATTTTAATCCTTATAGTGGTATTGAGATAATTCACTCTATTTGTTACACCAGTAAAGATAATTAAACCCTCTGTGGTTTCTACTTTTATAATATTGTAGTTTGCTTTGGGATATATATGTTTTACCTTAGCATAAGTATAATAAAAAGGCTTAGTGATAAACTCTTTATAATCACTATAATAATCTCCTACTCTTATAAAAACCAAAATCAAAAGAGATATAGAGAGCATTAAAAACTCTCTATAATTACTAAATAAATTTGGCTTTTCAATAGACATTTTAGATAGTAGGCATACTAATATTAGCCTCTCGCATATCTACGCTATCCTCATCATATATAATCTCATAAGGGGCTGAATTATGATTATGTGCATCAATAAAGCGTGTAAATCCTTTTTGAAATATCAAATCTACCGTCCCTGTTGGTCCATTTCTCTGCTTTCCAATGATAAGTTCTGCATTCTCTTCTGGTTTAATTCTAAAATCACTCTTATACTCTTTGCCATCCTCTTTAGCTTTTATCTCCTTGGCTTTCTCTTTGGCTTCTTGATATACATCATCACGATATACAAACATTACAATATCTGCATCTTGTTCAATAGAGTTATGGACTATAATATCATTTGCTACAAAGTTATGAACCTTATCTATCGTTAAATCATAAGTTTTCTCTTTTTGATACTCTTCAATAGATACTATATCATCCCAATATATATCACTATTAGCAAGATTATCTATTACACCATTATTAGGATTAGTTTGAATATCAGATATATACTCTAAATACTCCCTTACTCTCTCTCCTCTTTTACCAAAGCTACCAACATCTCTCAAAAATTTCTCTAAGTTATTTTTGCCTTGAATATCTATATGATAATTTGGACGATACTCTTTGTTAGATTTTATCTGCTTAACTTTTCTAATTGTTGAAATAATTCCAATTCTCAAAAGTAGAGAGTGTACTTGATTTGCTAAATCTATATTTGTAGTAGAGTAATATATTTTAATACTATCTCTTCTATTTTTAGATGTTTGTCTTGTGATAGAACCATCTGTTGCCCATAAGTGAGTCAAAAATAGTTTAATTGCTCTATTATCAGACTCAAATACGACCTCTGGTATTTTTTTATCATAAGAACGGACTCTATCTATATTTAACTTTTCATACCATAGTGTAATAGGATGTTTTTTATTATGTGTTAATCTATATGGAGAAGTTAAATATAGATGCCACCAACTATTTTGTGTTACTAATCTAGCATCTATATCAAATAATCTTTTAGCTACATCTCTTACAACTTCTATATTTTGCATATCTTCATTTGTATAATGATATGCTTGTCCCTCTAAAATAGAACCATCTCCAAGAAGATGGGCTATCAAAATCAACTCATCATCAGATATAGTATTTGTACCTACATTTATATCCATAAATTGTGGTGTAGCAATTTTATCACCAACTACTAATTTATCAAGTCTAATCCAGCCATCTAATCTATAAAATTTATGATTAGCAGTTGCTTTTATACTCCTACCTGATTTAGTTGTAATTCTATATGTCATTTTTTCACCCGTATAAAAAGCATTTGTAATATTAAAATTATCAATCTTTAAATTATTATCCATAGATTTCACTTTTAAAGGAAGGATATGGGCTTTATTATTTACTATTTCATCTATTCTATATCTTTTACCACTATTAGCATCTATAATAACCGTATTACCTACAAGACAACCACTCTCTCTTAAATCACTAAGCATCGGTCGTTTATTATCTCTAGCCTCTAATCCACGATTAAGTTGAGATAGTGCCAAAATAGGAACTTCAAGCTCTCTTGCAAGTTGCTTTAATCCTCTTGAAATTTCAGATATTACCATCTGTCGTCCCTCTTTGCTATCTCCACTCATAAGTTGTAGATAATCAATTATAGCCATAGAAATATCAGGATGTTGGGCTTTGAGCTTTCTTAATTTACTTCGTATATGATGAATTGTAGCATATCCACCATCATCTACAAAAAGTTTTCTATTAGCCATTTTATCTGTAGCTTTGGATAAATGACTCCACTGGTCATCTGTAAGGTCTCCTATTCTAAGCTTTTGAAGAGGTATTGATGTCTCGGTTGATAAAAGCCTTAGCATTAACTGCTCTGCTGGCATCTCTAGTGAGAATATCGCTACACCCTCTCCTCTCTCAATAGCTTTTTGTGCCATATTTAAAACAAGTGATGTATTATGAGTTACTGTCATATCTTCAAGTAAAAAAAGCTTATTACCATCAATCTCAAATCCATAATAATTATCTATTTTATCAAATTCTACTTTAATACCAGTATGAAGATGTTCTCTTTTAGAAATTAACTCTCTTGCTTGTTTTCTTTTTATTTTTGTAGGAATGATATTAAGATGTCCAACGATACGAACACGATAAACTTCACACTCATAACCAATACTTTTTATTTTTGCTATCTTTGATTTAAACGAACATCTAAAACCTAAACTATCGGCTAAAAATTTAATCTGTTTAGCTAAATCTTTTGATTTTTGTGTAATCTCTATTACATGATATTTATCATCATAGTATCCATCACTATCTATCAATCCTGCTAAAAGTTCTAAACGATTTTTTTTACTATTAGCTATATATATTTGTGGGATATGTTTATTATTTAAAAGATTTAAATCTCTTAACTTTTTTTGTAAGGATATATCTTTTTTAATATTTCCACCTGTATATCCCTTACCTATCCTATATGTAGGACATCTATCATCTGAAATATAATTACTTAGATTTAATTCCAAAGTACTAGCATACTCTTTTAAATAATTAATAATTTCAATATCTTGTGTTGTTATCTCAACACTTGAACTTGTCCCATCACCCAACCATAATCCTAAAAAATATGGTTCAATATCTAACTTATTTTCAGAAAATTCAACAGCTACTTTATAACCTTTATAGTTACTTTTAAATCTATTAGATTTTTTTATATACTCATCAATAGATATATTTAAAATATCTCCATGTCTATATTTTCCCTCATTTCTTGAACGCTTTAGAGATAAAATATGAGATTTATTTACACGATAATCTACCCCTTTATTTTGTTTAACCCAATACATCTCTTCTCTTCCACGAGCTAAAGAGAGGACTCTTCTAGGTGTAGAATTATCACCCATTAATAACTCTCCAACTTTAATATCTTCTACATTTTTAAGCTCTCCTGAATACATCAAAACTTTTGTACCTGCTCCAAGGCATTTTCCCATAGCTGGCCTAGCAGCGATTATTACCAAATCCCCCTTACCAAATCCACTTGTTTTTTTATTTAAGTCTTTAAATCCTGTATCTATACCAACAAGTTCTGAATTACCAAGGGCTTTCATTCGCTCTATCTCACCAAGCATTGATAGAGATATACTTTTAGAGTCTTTAAAATCCTCATTTGTACTATTTTGAGTAATCTCATAGAGCTTTTTCTCTACTAAATTCATCACCTCATCAGCAGGTAAATCATCTTCAAGTGTTACCTTTTTTATCTCTGTTGCCAAAGATGCTAAAAGTCTTTTAGTTGATTTTGCTTTTATCTCATTAATATATGATTTTGTATTAACAATTGGATTGGTAGATAAAATATCTAACATTCCTTGTTCATCAAATTGCTTATTTTTTAATAGTTTTACTCTTAAAAACTCATCATCAAGAGGTTTATCTTCTAAAAATAGCTCTTCCATAGCACTAAATATATGACTATGTAGTGGTAGATAGAAGTCTTGTGAGCTTAAAACAGTAGCTATCTCTTCGTAAATTTCTGGATCAAATAGTATTGAAGAGAGTACGGCTCTTTCAATATTGAGGTTATATAAGTTTTCTTGCATTAAATACTCTTATCCATAGACCCTGCAAATTTCTCCACTTCTTGAACAAATCTATCTACTAATTTATCTTCTGGTAATTTAGCTACAACTTCACCACTTACCATAATCAATCCTGCCCCTTTACCATAAGCAATAGCCACATCAGAGTGTTTTGCTTCACCAATAGCATTAACAGCACACCCCATAACTGATACATCAAGAGGTGCTTTAATATGAGCTGTTCGTCTCTCTACTTCTGCTACTGCACTAACTAAATCAGCCTCTATTCTACCACAAGTAGGACATGAGATAATATTTAACCCCTCTTTACTTCTACCACTATCTTTGATAATAGCCTTACCTACTTTTATCTCATCTTCAAGTTCGCCTGTGATAGATACTCTCATAGTATCACCAATCCCATCAAGCAGTAAAGCACCCAATCCAATTGATGATTTAATAGTAGCATGGAAAATTGTTCCTGCTTCTGTAACTCCTATATGAAATGGATAGTTATTCTTTGGACGAAGCATTCTATATGCCTCTACAGTTCGTTCTACATCACTTGCTTTTAGAGATATTTTAATATCTTCAAACCCCAAATCCTCTAAAAACTTAATATTATACTCTGCACTAGCCACCATTCCTTTGGCAGTTGCCCCATACTTATTATCAAACTCTTTTTCTAAGCTTCCTGCATTTACCCCTATTCTAATAGGTAAACTCCTCTCACTACAAGCCTTTACAATATCTTTTATTCGTGATTTATCACCAATATTACCTGGATTAAATCTAATACAATCTACCCATTTAGATGCCTCTAATGCCAATTTATAATTAAAATGAATATCTGCTATTAATGGAATAGAAATTTGCTTTTTAATCTCTTCTAATGCTCTAGCAGATTCCATATCAGGCACTGCCACTCGCACTATATCACAACTTGCAAAATGCAATCTCTTAATCTGTGCTACTGTAGCCTCTACATCTCTTGTATCTGAAAATGTCATTGATTGAACAGATATTGGGGCATCTCCACCCACTGCTACATCTCCAACAAATATTTTCTTAGTAGGGTATCTCTCTATCATTTATATCCTTTTTCTTAATAATTTTATTTTAAATATCTTTTTAACCCAAAAATTTATCTACAAAATCAACACTATTAAATCTAATAATATATTTGTATCTAAAAATATTTTTATTTTATAATATCGTTATATTTTTCATCATTTGATTGAAACTCATTAGATAAAAGCCCACAAAAGTTAGAAAAAGATTTTTTTTATAATCTTCTTTTATATATCTATGTAGATACTATAACACAAAAATATTAATATAATAAAATATCATTTATTTTTTTAAATCTCCTCACAACAAACCATCTCCCAACCCATAAAAACAATTACTATTTTAATATATCTATCTCCTAAATCATATCTAATTAACTGCTCTTTTGCCTCTTTGATTTTTTGAGTTTTAAGCTTCTCACTATACTCACTCTTTTTAATATATTTAAGTTCTATCATAGCACCATAAGGGACTTCATCTTTTGATGGATTTAGAAGTATATCAATATATCCTTTATTACTCTCTTTTTCACTTACTACTTCATAGATATTATTAAGATTTAGATATGCCAATAGATATGCTTTGATAAAGTTCTCTCCATCTATATAATCTCTTAGAGATGAGTTTGATTTGATTACCTCTGCTATATAATTAAATACATCTAACTTTTTATTAAGTGCTAACTCTACTAAATGTTGGTTTAGCTCTTCTACTCTCATTGAGTAATTTTCAAAATCTCTATAAGCATAATCTATAAATTCAGCAAGTAGTTTTTGGATTGTTTGGTTGGGAATAGAGAGTTCTATTTGAAATAGATTTTTGCTCATAGTCATAAATCCTAAACTAAACATAAATGATTTAAAATTATCAATATTACTTAGTTCAAAGGCACTAAAATTATCTTTGATAGCCAAAGTTGTTACTTTTTTGCCCTCTATTAAATCATTTAAAAACCTAAAATTACCATTTAATCTATTATTGCTATATACTAAATATTTTAATTTACTATAATCGGTGCGAACATTTGTATCTATTAGGTTTCTGGGTTCTTTATTGGTCATTATAAGAGTATCTATATAATAGAGTACCATATCACTATTATATATGGTATGAGTTATATCTTCACTGAATCTATAACTGTTATACCAATTATTACATCTCTCTATAATAGCTTTAGAGTTATCTAAATTGTAATACTCTATTAGCTCTTTTAACTCATCTTTTGTAACCCCTACCATATCATTAAACTTATAGTTTAGAGATATGTTTCTGCCAATATTACTACCACTTGTTACATCATATAGGGCTAATGGACTAACTCCTGTGATAAATATCTCTTTAATAGCACTATCATTTCCACTTGTCCCTACCTTTAACATTGTAAAAAATTCTTTGTAGATAGCACTACTATCTGTTACCATATTTTTATAGCTATTTATATCTGATATTAATAGTTTAGTTATAAAGTTATCATACTCATCTATAAATATATATAGTGGTAAATTATTTCTTGAAGAGTAGGATAATAACTCATTCATATTATCTATTGGATTTTGATTATAATTTAGTTTTAAATCAATCTTATATTTTTCAATAAAACTTTTTACCCTGAGATTAATATGTGTCCTAAAACTACTCTCATAATCTGTAATATCTACCCCACTAAAATCAAATTTCATTACAAAATAACTACTTTTTTTAGGAGTGGGATTATCTAATATATAGGTATCTTGAAATATCTTATCAAATTCATCTTTGTAATATATATCATAATATGCTTCAAGCATAGCAAGAGTTAGAGATTTACCAAATCTTCTAGGGCGAAGAAAAAATAAAAAACTTGCCTCATCTTCTATAAGTGGTATAAACTTTGTTTTATCTATATAATAGTAATTTTCTGTTTTTACTCTTTTGAAGTCGCTTAATCCATAAGGTATTTTTTTAAGTTTCATATTTTACTCCTTTAGATTTATTATATCCAAAAATTTATGAAAACTCTACGGGGTCTATATCAATTTCAATATCGTTTGAGTTTATATAGTTTAAGGCTTTTAGTAGTGTTGTTTTTTTCTTGCTTCGTAATAGTATATTATATCTATATCTGTTGGCTACTTTGTTAATGGGGGCTTCTCCATATCCTACAATCTCTATATCTATTTTTTCTAATTTTTGTACGGTTTTATCCATAATATCTCTAGCTTTTTGTTGATATTTATGGATAATTAGTACTCTAGCTAATGAGGTAAATGGGGGATATAAATCTCTTACAAACTCCAATTCATCTTTTAAAAATGCTTCATAATTTCCCAAATATTTACTAAAAAAACCTTTTTGATTTGTCTCAATAATCACCACTCCATCTAATGCTCTTCCACATCTTCCTGCTACTTGAAATAGCATACTCATAGCTTTTTGAGATGCTCTATAATCTGGGATAGAGAGCATATAGTCAAGTCCTGTTATAACTCCTAAAGTTACATTTGGATAATCATGACCTTTACTAATCATTTGAGTACCTACTAATATATTACTTTTGTTTTTATCAAATCTATTTAGTGCTTTTTCTAGTTTATTGGCTGTTGTAATAGTATCTCTATCAAATTGTTCTACTACTAATCCATATATATTAGCCTCTATTATATTAATAGCTTCGGCTGTACCAATTCGTTGAGTCTCTAATGGAGAGTGCCCACAACTGCTACAACTCTCTTGAATTTTTTGGGTAAAATTACAATAATGACACTGTAGAAGCCGTCGTTTGATATGAATACTCATTCCAACTGAACAGTATGGACATTTATGAGTCTCTCCACAACTGCTACAATATAGATATTTAAAATTTCCTCTTGTAGGAATAAATAGAATTGATTGGTTTTTATTAATAAAATTATTATCAATCTCTTTGAGAATAGTTTTATCAATACTATTTGATGATGATTTGAAAATATATCTTTTGTAAGTCTTGATAAATGGTTTATCTAGCTTTACAACCGGTAGTTTATAATAAGAAGATAGAGATGGAGTAGCAGATACCATTAATGCCTTTGCCCCACATCTATCTGCAATTAATAATGCCATATCTCTAGCATTATATCTAGGGTTTGAATTTGCTTTATAGCTATCATCATGTTCTTCATCTACTACGATTAAACCTATATTATCAATTGGCAAAAATAGAGATGACCTAGCCCCTGCTATAATTTTAATCTCTCCAACTCTTAATCTCTCTAATATCTCTTCTTTTTTTTTCTTTGATAGTTTAGAGTGCCAAATAGCTACCATATCTCCAAAATATTTTTTTAATCTTTTTCCCATTTGTGGAGTTAGACTAATTTCAGGCATTAATAAAATTGAATTTTTACCAATTTCAAGAGTATCTGCAATAAGAGATATAAATATTTCAGTTTTTCCAGAACCAGTTACGCCAAATAGAAGTGATTTTTGATGTGTATTAATTTGATTATATGCTTTTTGCTGATTTGAGGTTAATTTAGGTTTTTTAATTATTATTTGGTGGGTTTTCCCCTCCCTACAAAGTAAAAATGGAGTGAATATAGCAAGAGAAAGTGAAAGGTTAGAAAAATAGTAAGATGATATAAACTTAGCAATAGATATTTGAAAAGGAGAATATATCTTGGGAGAAATATTTTGAATATCTAATATTTTATAATTAACTTTAGGTTTTGAAATAATTTCTATAATAGTAGCTTTTTTTATAGTAGAGTTAAGTGGAACTTCCACAACCCTACCAATTTCTATACTTTCGCTATACTTATAAGTAAGAACTGGAGCAGATGAACGAAATAATATAACATTATAATAGTTCAATTATATCCCTACTCCAATTTTTTACAGTAATCAGCTCCACTTTGACACTCAAAACGATTATTATCAACTTTAAAATCAACCACACCACCTGCAGGTAATCTATAACGATATTTTTCACCATTCATTACCCAACAACCTTTTTTATCACCATCACACACAGGCATAGAGTAATTTAATACCCTATCATCAGTGGGACAACCAGCAGAAGCATCAGCATTATATTTAAATGTATCAAATATATTAGCAGAATTATTACTAAGTTTTGGATTATTACAAGCAAATTTACCCGATAAAATCAATTTTTGTCTTTGCATACCAAGTGAATTTCGTATAGCAGATACTGTTGTCTTTGCTTTTACTAGTTTCGCATCATCTCTTGTTACTGCTAATTTTGGAATGGCAACACCAGCTAAAATACCAATAACAACAATCACAAATATCAACTCTATCATTGTAAATGCTTTTTTAAATCTTTGCATTAAACACACTCCAAATATATATTTTATTCATATTGCATCACATCATTATTGACTCTTAAAATATGCTCACCTATTAGGTGATTTTGATTAGCTCTTTTACTCGTCTCCATGCAAACCTCATCATCACTATCATTTCTAATTACATTAACAAAAATAGCACCATCATCCTCATAAGAGGCAGTAAAATCATAACAAATATTAGTAATATAATCAGTATCAGATAACCTAAAAGTAGAAGTTGCAGTATATTTCATAAGTATTGTTTGAAGTCTAACTGCTATAGATTCAAGTTCTGTTGCAACTCTAGCATCATTTCTAGTAGCTCTAAGTTTTGGAAGAGCGACAGAAGCTAATATACCAACTATAACAATTACAAAAGTCAATTCAAGTAGAGTAAAAGCTTTTCTACTATTGTTCATAAACAAGCCTTTAAAACTATATATACTCTATAATAAATTTTATAGAGTATATTAAAAGTGTTTAAACTCTTATTCTGTTACACCAGAAGCACCAAATGAGTGAGTTCCAAGCATTCCCTTAGTCTCTGATTTAGCAATCGCCTTTTTACAAGCAGCTGTACCAGCATTATCACCATCATTGGTTACAGTTAAGTTACCATCTGATGTACCTGCAAGTTTCCAACACTTACCATCTTGCACAGACTTACAAGATGCAAGTTTAGTAATTGAATCAGCAGTAATTGCTGCACCAGATGCTGTATATGTAGCACCTACATCACCAATACATGTACTTAAGTTTGTAAGCTCTTTAGCTACTTTTGCATCATCTCTAGTTGCTGCAAGTTTTGGAATAGCAACTGCTGCCAAAATACCAATAATAACGATTACGAAAATTAATTCGATCATTGTAAAACCTTTTTTCATAATAAACTCCTAATAAAATAATTTTTGTTAGTTCAATAACTAACTGTTAAAATGATAACATCAATAAACTTAAAATCTTATTAATTTTGAGAATATATCAGATAATTTAAATAAAACTATTTAATTTTTTTTTAATCTTTAGAATGATATAATTCTTTAAGTTAGTAAATCTCTTCTATAAAAAATTAAATTTTTAAAGGTATTTAGATATATGAAAAAATTATTACTTATGTTTATTCTTTTTCTTACTCTTAATTATTCTAAAAGTAATAGAAGCCATTCTCCAATTATAGAATCTATCTATCTTACTATATATAGCGATGAATTAACCTATGTAGCAGATAAACCTTTTGAGAAAATTGATGATATTTGGACAATATCTTTGCCATCTCTTATTATAGATGAAAATCTTACATTTTTAGCTAATGCATTTAATAGTAATGGTGATTTAATATATCAATCTAATCAAACTATAAAATTAAAATTAGAAGATAATAATATATCTATTACTTTTAAATCTATAACAGAATATGAAAATTTATTAATTACAACTGATATAATTGATATTATTAGTGAAGATGATGATACTCAAATTAGATTTAAAATAACAAATCCAAATGAAGATAATATAACATATAATATATATAGTGATGATGATTATGAATTTACTCCAAGCAGTGGCACAATAGATAATTATGATGAGAATAGTTCATATCTTTTAGATATAAATTATAGCAAAGCTGATTCAGAGGGAAGTTATGGAAATTTAATCACTCTTGTTAATAGTATAGAAGATCAAAATATATCATATAGGTTTACTTTGAATATAGATGAAAATGGTACTGTATCATTAAAATAATATAAAATTTAAAAAGGTTATAGTTTATGAAAAAATACTCTTTAATAATATTACTTATACTTTTATTATTAAATAATTGTGGCGATAATAATTATAAAATGTCAAATATAAAAATTAGAGCTAGAATCCCCCAAGAAAATCCGATTAAAATTCAAAATATACTTTTAAATATATATAGCAAAAATTTAACTTATTTATATAATAAACCTATGATAAAAATTGATAATATATGGAGTATAGTTTTACCTCTACTACCATTAAATGAAGAGTTGATATTTAAAGCATCTGCTTTTAATAAAGATGGTGAGTTTATATATCAAGCAAATAGAATAACTAGCTTAACAACTAATTCTAAAAATATTAATCTTAAATTAGAATATGTAGATGAGTGTAATTGTAGTTTTTTTGGTGCTAATGTAGTAGATATCAATAATTATAAAGAGTATGCAACTATAAAGTTTAATATATATAATTATCTAAAAAGTGAATTAGAGTATCAAATAGATAGTGAAGATAATTATATATTTACACCTGAACGCTCAATAATCAACTCTTATGATAATAATTACTCATATCAACTAGATATAAATTATACTAAACCACAAAATAGTGGAAGATTTGTAAATTTTTTATATCTAAGTAGTTCTAGTAAAAAATCTAAATTAGAGTTTGATTTTATAATTGATAAAAATAATTCTATAAGATTAATAGAAAATCAACCTCCTCAAATATTAAATTTAGATATTAATAAGAGTTATGATAGTGTAGAAATATATGCTAATGTTATAGATGATGAGAATGCTACAATAGATTATTTATGGGAAGTCATTAGTGGAGATTTAGAGATAATAGGTAGTAATATAGAGAGTCAAGTTTTCTTTAAAAATTATCAAATGGGTATAGAATCACAAATATCTATTCAAGTTACAGACAAGAGAGGTTTTATAACAAAAGAGATATATTCCATAGATTAAGAGTCTTATTTAATAATAAGTTAAATATTATAATGTTATAATTAATGTAAAATTAAAAAGGAGTTATTATGAAGAAATTTATAATATTGATAGCTATATTGATAGCTATGATTGGATGTGGTAGTAGTGAAATATCTACATCTGTTACAAATAGTAATGGTGCAAAATCAAATTTACAGATTAAGCTTAAGAATTTAAGAGGAACTCCTCACATTAATAGAGTTTCAGAAATTGATTCTATTGTGCTTACTATTATAAGTGATAAACTTACTTATGTAACGGATAAGCCTTTTACTGAGGATGGTGATAATAATTGGACTATAGAGATTCCATCTCTTCCAATGGATGAGGATTTAGAGTTTACAACTATTGCTAAAAATGCTAGTGATGACACAATATATACAAGTGATAATAACTATACATTAGATTCATCAGAAAATAGAGATGCTAATAATCCTTATATAGTTTATCTTGTTCTTCAAGAAGAAACAATATCAGAAATGTATATACAAAGTATTCATGCAATTGATATGACTAATGATGTAAATATTACAAAATTAAAATTTGATATACACAATAGAGGTCTTGATGATGTAAACTACTCTATATATAGTGCAGATAAATACTCATTTGATCCTAATGCTAGTACCATATCTGGTGGAGATTTTGATGCTAATGCTCCATATAATTATATTTTAGATGTAAATTATACTAAACCAATAGATGCTGGAACTTTTGCAAATACATTTACAATGATAAATACAAATGGAGATAAAGTTGTAACCGCATTTAATATATATATTAATGATACTAGTCATGTAGATGTTAAAGTAAATATGCCCCCTGTTATTGAGAGAATTGATATGAATGCATCAAATGATGATAGTAACTTAACCCTTTTTGCACATATAAATGATTATGAAAATGAAGCGATTACATATATATGGGAAATTAATACAAATGATAGTAATTACCCTATGAGTTTTATTAATGATGAAAATACTACAAATCCTGTATATTTTGAAGATTTCAATATGACTGGGACATATAAAGTATCTCTTGAAGCACAAGATGGTAATGGCTCTATAAGTAAGATAATTTATACTATTAACCTTCAATAATTATGAGAAATAGCATTTTAAGTATAGCTATACTACTAAATAGTAGTATAGCATTTACAAGTTGTGGTGGAGGTGGTGGTAGTTCTAGCAATACTTCCTCCCAAGTAGTATCTAATCAGGTAGAATCATATCAATATCGTTTTGATAAAGAGATTGAGTTATATGGATTTAATTTAGGTTTTAGAGATTATAGTCTATTATTTGAGATGGATAAGGTCACAACAACATCTCTAAAACATTACTATTATGATGATAATAGTAATAACTATATTTTAGATGATAGAGATTATAAAATAATTATTGAAGACGGTAATTATAGTGATGTAGATAGTTTTTCTAATATTCAATATAAAGTAAATCAACAGGGTGGATTAATAGCCTATGTAGGTTCTAAAGATATTTTTGAATTAAAAATAGAAAAAAAAGAGAATTTCAATTCAAATAGATTTGAAACTTATGATAAAAATATAGATTTAAATGGAAGTAAATACAATATAACAAAAGAGTATTTAAGCAATCTATATATAGAAGAGAAAACTATGGTTGATAATGATGGTAAAGGTTATGATAGCCTTAAACAATTTGTAGATACACATAGAGACCAACCTTTTCTCGGTAGTAGCTATATTGGGTTAATTTTTTATGAAGATAATAAACTTCTTGAAAAAAGAGGAAATCAATCATATACGGAGGCGGGTAGTTTTGAATATAAAACAGTAGATAATAAAAGTGTCTTATTTATTTATCCAACAAATATAAACTATCAACAAGATATATGTTATCGTTTTGATTTTGGAGAGATTAAAAAATCTAAATGTTATCTAAAAAGTAATGAGTACAATATAACAATGTATGATAAATCTATATATAACAGTATTTTAAATTATTTACAAAACAATTTAGTAGATATTGACATAGATATTAAATAGATAGCTTTAAAGCTATCTATTATATTTATTCTACTACACCTGAAGCACCAAATGAGTGAACGCCCATCATACCTTTATCTGTTGATTTTGCAACTGCTTTAGCACAAGAAGCACTACCCTCATTATTATCTCCAACTGTTAAGTTTCCATCATTAGAACCAGCCAAAGTCCAACAACCATTACCATTATTTTTAACTGATTTACAAGAAGCTAAACCATTAATTACATCATTAGTAATAGCTCCACCTGATGCTGTATATGTAGCACCGACATCACCAATACATGTAGATAAATTTGTAAGTTCTTTAGCTACCTTTGCATCATCTCTAGTTGCAGCAAGTTTTGGAATAGCAACAGCGGCTAAAATACCAATAATAACAATCACGAAAATTAATTCGATCATTGTAAAACCTTTTTTCATAATAAACTCCTAATAAAATAATTTTTTAGTCAATTCAATAATTAACTGTTATAATAATACCCTATATAACTTAAAAATTACTTTAAATAGCATCTAAAGTCTCTATCAAAAGCTCCAACTCATCTTCATAACTATTTGACTTTTTGGCAATCTTAAGATATGCTTTTAATAAATTTGATGGATTATTATCTCTTCCAAATATAATGCCTGACTCTTCTAAATCTTGTACTACAAAATCAGCAAAATCCTCTTCTAGTGTTACTTCGTATCTATTTCCTGATACAGATAAATTTAATTTTTTCAATCTTATCTCCTTTTATGATTCTAAAAATTCTTCTACTTTCTGTATTAATTGGTCTATCTCTCTATCTTTTATATCTAAATCATACTTTAATCTATCAATTATATCTTGTTGCTCTTTGGCATCAAATGATGGATTTTCCAATCGTTTTTTTAATTTAGAATTTTCAAGTTTTAGTAGTTCATAATTTCTAATTAAATTATCAATTTTTGTGCGTAATCTCTCTAATGCAGACATTGGAACTACCTCTCGTTGTTGAAGATATTATTTTGTTATAATAATATCCAAAGATAGATTAAAAATTATCATTAAAGGCTAAATCGTGTCTAAATTTATACTTAATAGCAAATATTCTCCCTCAGGAGACCAACCCACAGCAATAGAAGAGCTTAGTAGCTCTATTTTAAGTGGGAATAAGTTTCAAACTCTTTTAGGTGTTACAGGGAGTGGTAAGACATATACTATGGCAAATATTATCTCAAAAGTAAATAAACCAACTCTAATAATGACCCATAATAAAACTCTTGCCTCTCAATTATATAGTGAATTTAAAAGCTTTTTTCCTAATAATAGAGTAGAGTATTTTATAAGTTATTATGACTATTATCAACCAGAAGCATATATCCCACGACAAGACCTCTTTATTGATAAGGATAGTTCTATTAATGATGAGTTAGAGAGATTGAGATTAAGTGCCACTGCTTCGCTACTTAGTTATGATGATGTGATAATCATAGCATCTGTATCTGCTAATTATGGATTGGGTTCTCCTGATGAGTATAAAGAGATGATACAGATACTTAGAGTTAGGGAGGAGTATAATCAAAAAGAGCTACTTCTACGACTTGTAGATATGGGTTATTCTCGTGAAGATGATTATTTTGATATAGGCAATTTTCGTGTAAATGGAGAGGTAATTGATATATATTTAGCATACCGTTATCAAGAGGCTATTAGAGTAGAGTTTTTTGGAGATGAGATAGAGTCTATCTATACATTTGATACTCTTACAAATAAAAAGATTGAAAATCTTAATGAAGTTACAATATTTGCCACAAGCCAATTTGTAGTTTCACAAGAGAGATTAAAAGTAGCTATCAAAAGTATAGAAGAGGAACTTGATAAACGATTAGCCTATTTTAAATCAAATGATAAACTACTAGAGTATAATAGATTAAAGCAAAGATGTGAGTTTGATTTAGAGATGATGGAGACCACTGGTATATGTAAGGGAATAGAGAACTATTCAAGACATCTAAGTGATAAGAAAGAGGGAGAGTCTCCATATACAATGTTAGATTATTTTGAAAAGATGTGTGATGATTATCTTGTAATTGTAGATGAGTCTCATGTATCACTGCCCCAATTTAGAGGAATGTACGCAGGAGATAGAAGCCGTAAAGAGGTATTAGTAGAGTATGGGTTTAGATTACCATCAGCCCTTGATAATCGCCCTCTTAAAATCAATGAATATATTGATAAAATCCCACATTTTCTCTTTGTCTCTGCTACTCCATCAGAGTTTGAACTAGAAAACTCTTCTATAATAGCCCAACAAATAGTTCGCCCCACAGGACTACTAGACCCTACAATTGAAGTAGTAGATAGCAGATATCAAGTAGAACATCTATTTGATGAGATAAAAGAGGTTATATCCAAAAATCAAAGAGTATTAGTAACAGTATTAACCAAAAAAATGGCAGAAGAGCTAAGTAAATATTATAATGAGTTGGGATTAAAAGTTAAATATATGCACTCTGACCTTGATACAGTAGAGAGAAATCAGATAATTAGAGGTTTAAGATTGGGTGATTTTGATGTATTAATAGGTATTAATCTACTTCGTGAGGGTTTAGATATTCCAGAAGTTAGCCTTGTAGCTATAATGGACGCCGATAAAGAGGGATTTTTGCGTTCTCTTACATCTCTTATCCAAACTTCAGGAAGATGTGCTAGAAATATAGATGGTAGAGTAATAATGTATGCAAAAAAAACAACTAAATCAATGAGTGAAACAATCAAAATAACACAAAAGAGAAGAGCTAAACAACAAGAGTATAATGTAAAACATAATATAACTCCCACTACAACAACAAGAACTCTTGATAGAAATCTCAAAACTCAAGAAGAGGATTATATTAAAACTAAAATAGAGAAAATGCCCAAATCACAGAAACAAGAACTTATAAAATCACTTAAAATCAAAATGATAGAAGCATCTAAAAGCCTAGAATTTGAAGAAGCAATACGGCTACGAGATGAGATAAATAAAATTAAGAAGTTATGATATAATAAAAAGATAATATAGTTAAATAATAAAATATTAAAAAAATAATGTTAGGAAAAAAATGAAAAAAGAGATAGAGAGTGTATGTACATATTGTGGTGTAGGTTGTGATATAACAGCAGTTGTAGAAGATAATAAAATCCAAAAAATTTATGCTCAAAAAGATGGAGTAGTAAGCCAAGGAAAACTATGTATCAAGGGTAAATATGGATATGATTTTGTAGATGCCCCTGATAGAATCAAAGAACCACAAATTAAAAAGAGTTTTTTGGATAGAAATCCCAAATTATATGAAGTAGCCAAAGATGAGTTGATAGAGTTTAATAGCGATTATTATACCTGTTCGCTTGATATGGCTACAACAATTGCTTCAATGAAACTCAAAGAGATAAAAGATAAATTTGGTGGCAAAAGTTTTTGTGCTATTGGAGGGGCTAGGACTAATTGTGAAAGCTCATATCTATTTCAAAAGTTTTGTAGAGAGACTATGGAGTCAGGTAATGTTGATAATTGTGCTAGAGTTTGCCACTCTCCATCACTCAAAGGAATGAAAACAACTATTGGAGAGGGAGCGGCCACTAATCCATATAATGATATTTATGAAGCTGAATTTATGGTAGTAATTGGAGCTAATGTTATGGAGGCTCACCCAATTATTGCTAATCGTATGGTAGATATGGCAAGGAATCATAATAATTTAGCTGTAATTGATGTACGAGAAACCAAACTATCTAAATTGGCTAAATATAATACTATTATACCATTTGAATCAAATCTACTTATTTTAAATATGATGGCTTATGTTATTATTACCGAAGAGCTTTATGATAAGAGTTTTATAGAGAAAAGGAGCAAAGGATTTAAGGAGTTTAAGAGTTTAATATTAAATGATAAATATGCTAATCCTAAGTTTTTTGAAGATATTGAGGGGTATGAGTATCTATCTAAAATGATACCAAATATAGCAAGAGAGTATGCTCTTAAAAAATCTATGATATTTTGGGGGCTTGGAATTACTGAACATCTTGATGGTAGTTATGCTGTAATGGCAATTACACACCTTGCGATAATGACAGGAAATATCGGTAAAAGTGGAGCAGGACTTATGCCATTAAGAGGACAAAATAATGTTCAAGGTGCTTGTGATATGGGTTGTCTGCCATATTATGAACCTGATTATCAAGATGCCAAAATCGCAGGATTAATGACACCTCAACTTATTGATGAGATGATAAAAGGAGATGTAAAAGCACTACTTAATATGGGTGAAGATATTACACATATCCACACCAATATAAACAAAGTAAAAAAGGGGATTAAAAATCTTGAATTTATAATGACTCAAGAGCTGTTTATGACTGATGTTGCTCATTATGCTGATATTGTAATTGGTGTAAAGAGTGCTTATGAAAAAACAGGTGTATATGTAAATGCTATGAGAAGATTACATCTATCTCAACCTCTTGTAAGTTCAAATCTACCTGATGATTGGGAAGTTTTACAGATGTTAGATAATAAACTTGGTGGAGATTTTAACTATTCTACAAGTGAAGATGTTTGGGAAGAGGTTACAAAAGTAGCCCATAGAAGATTTAGTGGAGCAAAATATTATAGACTAAAAAGACATAGAAAAAGAGGAATGCAGTGGCCAATATACCATGAAGATACACCAGTATTACACCTATTAGACTTTAGGACAGATGATGGATTAGCCAATTTTGTATATCATCAATATAGCCTTAGAGGAATGGTTCAAGAGATTTTAGAGAATAGATTTTATCAAGATAATAATAGATTTTATCTAACCACGGGTAGAATTTTGGCTCACTATAATAACTCTGCTCAAACTTCAAGAAGCAAAAAATTATATACAAAACATGATGAAGATCTGCTTTTTGTATCCATAGAAGATAGAGATAAAATTACATCTAAAAGAGTAATATTAAAAACTCAATATGGAGAGACTACCCCACTAAGAGTAGAGTATTCAAATAAAATCAAACCACAAACACTATATACGACATTCCATCATGCCAAAAGTGAAATAAATGCGATATTTGGAGATGAGTGTGATGAGTTGATATTAACAGCAAGGTTTAAATCTGTTAAGGTTGAAGTGGTAGAGGTGTAATTTAAATTTATAAAGTACCTAAAGATATTTAAAATTTAATATTTCTTCTGTATAATAATCAAAAAGTAGGTAGATTATGAAAAAATTAATTACAATTATAGGTAATGGGAATATGGCACTCTCTATTGCTAAGGGGTTGGAAAATAGTTATGATTTAGAGATTGTTGGTAGAAGTATGGATAATCTTAATCTTTTTGAGTCTAAACTTGATATTAAAATCTCTAAGAGTTTAATAAAAGATTTTAATATAGATAAGAAAAATATAATTTTAGCTGTTAAACCATATAATGTAGTAGAGGTTGGAGAGATACTTAATGGAGAGGCTGATATTATTTACTCTGTATTAGCAGGGACTACTATTGAGACTCTCTCTCTAAATATAAAATCAAAAAATTATATTCGTGTAATGCCAAATCTTGGGGCTAGTGTGGGACAGTCTATGACTACTCTTACTGGGGATATTGATTATCAAGATGAGGCAGTAGAGCTATTTAATGCTATTGGTAGCACAAGATGGCTTGATAGTCAAAAAGAGATTGATATAGCCACAGCATTGGCAGGGAGTGGTCCAGCTTATTTGGCATTAATAGCAGAGGCATTAGCTGATGGGGCTGTAAAAGAGGGGCTTAAAAGAGATGATGCTATGGCTATAATGAGAGGGCTTTTCAAAGGATTTGGGGATTTAATCCAAATAGAGCATCCAGCACTTATAAAAGATGGTGTAATGAGTCCTGCAGGTACTACAGCTTATGGATATGGAGCATTAGAAGATGGTGGAGTAAGAGGTGCTTGTATGAGTGCAATATCAAAGGCTTATAATAGAGCAAAAGAGCTTTCATAATGGATTTTTGCCAGAATTGAGATGTAGAGGTTGTTCACAGATATTTAATGTAGGATATAAAGATAATCTATTTGATAAAGTGCTTTATGGTAAAGCTTCAAATGCTATTGAGAGATTTTTGAGTTAATTTTATTGTTTTATGATAAAATTCTATCAATATATATTAAAGGCTAAATAATGATATTGAGTATTGAGAGTTCTTGTGATGATAGTTCTATTGCTATTACAGAGATAGATAGTAAAAAAGTAGTATTTCATAAAAAAATATCACAAGAGGCTAAACACTCTATTTATGGTGGAGTAGTCCCTGAATTAGCATCACGGCTTCATGCTATTGATTTACCTATAATTTTAGAAGAGGTTAAACCATATTTCAAGCATCTCAAAGCAGTATCAGTTACAAATCAACCAGGTCTTGGAGTAACTCTATTAGAGGGTATCTCTATGGCAAAAGCATTGGCAATGTTACTTAATATTCCTCTAATTGGAGTACATCATCTTAAAGGGCATATATATTCACTATTTATAGAAAAAGAGATAATAGAACCTATTCTTGTGCTTTTAATATCAGGAGGACATACTCAAATTATTGAAGTAAGAGGTAGAGATAAGATGAAGATTTTGGCTACTAGCATTGATGATAGTGTGGGAGAGAGTTTTGATAAATGTGCTAAGATGATGGGATTAGGTTACCCAGGTGGGCCTATTATTGAGAAATTAGCAAGAGAGGGGAATGAGGATAGATTTGATTTACCCGTGCCACTAAAACACTCTCCTCTTATTGCATTTTCATTATCAGGACTCAAAAATGCTGTAAGACTCAAAATAGAGGGTTTAGGTGAGGCTATAACTTATCAAGATAGATGTGATATTTCAGCATCATTTCAAAAAGCTATTAAACTCCATCTATTACAAAAGAGCAAAAAGGTATTTGCCTCTTGTGATATAGAAGATTTTGCAATTGTTGGTGGTGCTTCTGCAAATCTATATATTAGAGATGCCTATAAAGGGATATGTAAAGAGTTTAATAAAAATATCCATTTTGCACCATTAGAGTACTGTTCTGATAATGCTGTAATGATTGGCAGATACGCTATTGAAGCATATTATAATAAGGATTTTATAGAACCAAATAGATTAGATATTAATCCAACTAAGAGAGTATCTAATGGGGATTATCTACTTTAGTTACCATCCTTTTGGTTAATTTATTGTATAATAGTTATACTATTTTTAAACAAGTAAGTTTTGTATCTAGCTTAATTTTACTACCAAAGAACAAGGCAAAGGTATAGGAATAGGGCTTTATATGTCTAAGATGATAATAGAATAGAATATGAGTGGTAGTCTAAGTGTAAAAAATAGTGATAATGGTGCTATATTTAAAATAAGGTTAGGTATATGAGAAATATTTTATTAATATTTATTTTATCTTTTGTTTATTTAGAGGCTTCTATAAATCTCACTAAAGATGAACTAAGATATTTGGAGAATAAAAAAGAGATAAAGATGTGTATAGACCCTGATTGGATGCCTTTTGAGAAGATAGAAAATGGCAAACATATAGGACTTGCCTCTGAATATATGAAAATAATAGAAGATAATATAGGAATAGCTATTAAATTAGTGATAACAAAAGATTGGAATGAATCAGTAAAAAAAGCCAAAAATAGAGAGTGTGATATATTTTCAATGGTTCCTATTATAGAGAAGAGAAAAAAATATATGGATTTTACATCACCATATCTAAAGATACCTATGGTTATAGCTACACAAAATCGTACTCCATATATAGAGAGTATTACTGCTATTGTAAATGTAAAGATAGGTATAGTAAATGGTTATTCTATATCTACTATATTAAAAAATAAATATCCTGATATAAATATAATTCCAGTTGAGTCTATTGATGATGGTCTTAGAAAGGTAGAGAGTGGAGAGATATTTGCATTTATTGATAATCTTGCAACTATAGATTATAAAATCCAAAAAGAGTTTATAAGTACACTCAAAGTATCAGGAAGAGTTGATATAAACTTAGAGTATAGAGTAGCTACTAGAAATGATGAACCTATATTAAATACTATTTTTGAAAAGATTATTGTAGGTATAGATAGACATACAAAAGAGGAGATATTTGCTAAATGGATACAACATCATGAAAAAGAGACTATAGTTGATTATGCAATACTTTTATATGTTAGTTTGATATTTTTTATAATTATATCTATAATTAGTTATTTTTATATCAAGCAGGGAAAATTAAAAAGAGAGATAGAGAAACTAAATTATATACTAGAAGATAGAATACATCAAGAGGTACTAAAGAGTCTAAAACAGAAACAACTTTTAGAACAACAGACAAAAATGGCACAAATGGGAGAGATGATAGGTGCAATAGCCCACCAGTGGAGACAACCATTAAATACTGTTTTTTTAGGTATCCAAAATTTAAAATATGATTATAAAGATGGTAAATTAAATAATGAAAAGTATATAGAAGAGTTTATATCTGAAAATAAAGAGGTTATTGATTTTATGAGTAAAACAATAGATGATTTTAGAAACTTTTTTAGAGTAGATAAAGAAAAAATCAATTTTAATATCAAAGAGACAATTCAATCAGTAATTACTATGTTATCAGCACAAATTACTCAAAATAGTATAAAAATAACAATTATTGGTGATGAGTTTGAATATTATGGATTACAAAGTGAGTATCAACAAGTTATACTAAATATTATAAATAATGCCAAAGATATATTAGTAGAAGAGAGTATAGCAAATCCAAAAATAGATATAGTAATAGAGAAAAATAAGATTACAATAGAAGATAACGCAGGAGGAATACCACAAGATATATTAATGAGAGTCTTTGAACCATATTTTACTACCAAAGAACAAGGTAAGGGGACAGGAATGGGACTATATATGTCAAAAATGATTATAGAAGATAATATGGGTGGTAAATTGAGTGTAGAAAATGGTATAAATGGTGCAAAATTTATAATAGATTTAGAGATGGACTAATCTATCTCTATAATCTCTATACCACTATCTAATATATAAATAAGTATAGCTTTTGTATCTTTTTGAGTAATACTCTTAATTGCTTTTTGATACTCTTTGATTTGTGATATATATTTAATATGAAACTTTTTAGAGCTTTTATAATCAGCTACTATATAACTATTCTCATACTCTATTAATAAATCTATCTGTTTTATATTACCCTCAAAACTAATAGAAATCTCTTTATAAAATTTGGCATCTTTTAATAGATTTTGAAACTCTATATTATTAGTTAGGTTTAATACTCTTAGTTTTATATCATCTAAAATATCTTTTTTGAGTATATTTCCATATCTATTAATAGTAGAGTCCATCGCACTATCTATAAATTTACTATCTAAATTATTTAGCATCTCCAATGAGTAGTGTAGGGCTAATCCATAATTTATAGCTTCACTATTTTCAACTATATCATCTTCACTGTTTCTTTTATTTTGTTTGCCATAATATGATAGTTTTATATCTTTGCTTGTTGGACTCTTTTTTCTCTCTTTGGGTGCTTCTATCTCTAATTTACCTATAGGTACAATCTCTACCATATCAAATATAGAATCTTTGGGTTTTTTGATAATTATCATAGATGATACAGCCCTTGTAAGGGCAACATATAGCACATTTAGAGCATCTTTTTGGTTTAACTTTTTACGATTGGCTATAATCTCTTGATAATCCTCATCAAAATTATCTCTATTTGCATATCTTAATGCTACTTTATCTATCTCTAATTCATCATTATAATTATATATCATAGCACTATGGTCAGGCGATTTTCTACCACTTCTATCTACTACTATTACATGAGCGAACTCCAACCCCTTTGAACCATGGATTGTCATAATCCTAGCACCATGAATTGTATTACTTGAAATCTCTAATGATGAGTTCCTAAACTCCTCTATAAATGTAGGAATATCACGAAACTTTGAAGCAAACTCAAGAAGTTTAAGGATATTAACATCACCATGAAAAAGCTCAAATATATTAATAAGCTTATCACAAGCATCATAAGGCTCTATTAAATGACTATACCAACTTTTATCAAAATCTTCTATATTATATTTTAGTAGTATAGCCTTAGCATCTATCATATTACCATCATATAGATACTCTATCATAGATACAATAGCACTAATATTTGCTAATAACTCCAGAGATGATGAGGTCTGTAAAATATTATCAATCCCATTTTTAAAACATCTATTTTGCAAAGCTACACCATCTTTATTAGTAGATACCAAAAATGCTATATCATCTACATTAGCCCCACTATCTATCAATCTCTTAGCCTCTATAATAGCATCTTCAATAGGTTCAACTGACTCTACTACATTCACAAATCCATCTTTTATACCATCTCTACTATGTTGGATTTGATAACCATCAATTACCCCATTAAATGCTCTATTTACACACTTTACAATATTTGAAGCACTTCTATAATTGATATTCATATTTTTAATTGGAATATTATATATATTAGCTACTCTATTAAATAGCTCCTCTACACCACCTCTAAACCTATATAGAGATTGCTTTGTATCCCCTACAAAAAAGAAACTTCTAAACTTATCATCATCTTTGGAAAATAGCTCATCTATTAGAGGTTTAAATAGCAAAAATTGTAAAATTGATGTATCTTGAAACTCATCTAAAAGTATATGCTCAAACTTACTATCCATCTTGAAATATATAAACTCACGACTAACACTACCATATAAAAGTAGATATACAAACATACCCAAATCATCAAATGATAGAGAGTTAGATGAGATTGCCATATCAAGCTTTGAGCTTCTAAAATTAGAGTAAATATCCATAAGATGTCTAAGTATTATAGCCTCTTTTAAATTTATCCATTTTTTTAGCTCTATTTTTAACTCTTCATATATATTTTCTATCTTTGTATTAGAGTATTTTTTAAACCAACTATGTTCTATCAACTCATTTTTCTCAAAAAGCCCCTTATTAAAAAGCTCTTTTATATTAGATGTCTCAAACTGTTTAATAGCTCTATTTGATGCTCCAACCTCTTCTAATGCTAAGATTAATTCTACCCTTAATCTCTCTATATTAGCCTCAATCTCTTTTATATTATTAGTTGTATAGATTATATCTTTTGGTAAAATCGCATCTAATTTATAAAACTCACCCATAATATTAAAAATTTTATCAAACCTCTTATCCTCTAAATGCTCTTTGAGTTGTAGAAATGACTCTACTTGATTATCATCTAAAATCCGTTTAAGAAACCTCTCTTGAAACTCATCAATATCAATATCTTTTGTCTCAAAATCAGGCTCTAATCCAATCTCAAAAGAGGCACTCCGTAAAATAGAGGCAAAAAAACTATCAATAGTTACAATATGATTACTACTTGATAAAAATCTCTCTAATACTTCATCTTTGGCATTTAATATATCAACAGTAGATATTCTAGACTCCTTGGATACCTCTTCTAAAAATGCTAAATTATCACTCTTATTAATATCTCTCAAAGAATCTATAACTCTACTCCTCATCTCCGAAGCAGCCTTTTTGGTAAATGTAGCTGCCAATATTGAAGATGGATTAACCCCCATAAATAGAAGCGATATATACCTCACACTAAGCCTAAAAGTCTTACCACTACCAGCACTAGCACTATATGCTAAATATTTTTCAAACATTTTATCTCTCTTCTATTAATAATAGAGATTATTATATCATAAATATCAATATTAGATATGAAATCTTTTATAATACTTATGGTAATATTAAGCAAATAATATCCCAAAGGAAATATATTTGCTATTTAATAGTTATGAGTTTATATTCGCATTTTTACCAATTACATTTTTTATATATTTTTATCTAAATTATAAGAAATTTACTATTATTAGCAAAGGTTTTTTAGTCTTTAGTAGTCTATTTTTTTATAGTTGGTGGAATATAATATATCTCCCTTTAATTCTATTTTCAATGATATTTAACTATATTATTGGAAATAGTTTTCATAAGCATACTCTAAATATATCTAATAAATTTATACTTATATTTGGAATTATATCAAATATAGCACTTCTTGGATATTTTAAATATAGTGATTTTTTTATTGAGAATTTAAATTTAGCTTTGAATACTAATATTGGACTTTTACATTTAGCCCTACCTTTAGCTATCTCATTTTTTACATTTCAACAAATATCATATTTAGTTGATAGCTACAAAGGAGAAACCAAAGAGTATGATTTTTTAAATTATGCTCTATTTGTTACATTCTTCCCTCAACTTATAGCAGGACCTATCGTCCATCACAAAGAGATGATGCCTCAATTTGAAGATAGCAAAAATAGAGTAATCAATTATAGAAATATATCTATTGGGCTTTTTATCTTCTCTATTGGACTCTTCAAAAAGGTTGTAATAGCTGATACTTTTGCTCTTTGGGCTACTTCAGGATTTGATAATGCTACAACTCTAAATCTATTTGAAGCATGGGCTACAAGTCTATCATATACATTTCAACTATATTTTGATTTTAGTGGATATACAGATATGGCAATAGCAGTGGCACTTCTATTTAATATTAAACTACCAATTAACTTTAATAGCCCATATAAAGCAACAAATATTCAAGATTTTTGGAGAAGATGGCATATTACTCTAAGTAGGTTTTTAAGAGATTATATATATATCCCTCTTGGTGGCAATAGAAAAGGGGAGTTTAGGACATATAATAATCTTTTGGCTACTTTTGTGCTTGGTGGAATTTGGCATGGTGCTGGTTGGACTTTTCTATTTTGGGGGTTTTTACATGGAGTAGCGATTGTTATTTATAGGGCTTGGAGTAGTTTAGGGGTTAAATTATGGAGTTGGGTAGGGTGGATTATTACCTTTAACTTTGTAAATATAGCTTGGATATTTTTTAGAGCCAAAAATTGGGAAGATGCTATTAAAGTCTTTGGTGGTATGTTTAGCTTGGATAATGTTGTACTGCCACCATTTCTAAAATCTAAATTGATTATATTAGAACAATATAATATTGAATTTGGTGCATTTATCACAAATATAGATGCCAATAAAGATATAGTTTTATGGCTTATAGCAGGATTTATAATAATATTACTCTTTAAAAATTCTATGGAACAACTTAAATCATTTAAACCAACCCTACTTAATAGCCTGATTTTTATAGTAGCATTTGTTATATCATTTTATAAACTTAGTGGCTATTCTGAGTTTTTATACTTTAGGTTTTGATTATGAAAAAAGATATTATTTGGATAAAACAGACCACAATTACAACAGCTTTAATTATTTTAATTATCACTATATTTAATTATAGAGTGGATAGCTTAGGAATATTTGGCAACTCTAATTATCTATTAGATGGAGCAAAAGCTATTACAGATGGCAAAATTATAGCAGGATTAAAAAACTATGATGAGAGAGCTTTTCAAAAACTAATAATCCAAAATTTAAACAACAAAAATGATATTATAGCCATTGGTTCATCAAGAAGCCTACAAATTAGAAAAAAATTTATCACATCTAATAAAAACTTCTTTAATCACTCTGTAACAGGAGCGATATTAGATGATTATATAGCAATTATTGGTGCTTATGAGAAAATAGCTAAATACTTACCCAAAACTATTATTTTAGGAATAGACCCATGGATATTTAATAAAAATAGTGAGCATAATAAGTGGAAAAGTATAGAGGATTATTATAATTTTGAATTTGCTCAAATCTATCATAAAAAGCAACAAAACAGTATCAAAATAAATACAGCAAAATGGAAACAGCTAATAAATTATGATTACACTATCACTAATATCAAATTCTTTAAAACCCTTTTAGCAAACGATGGCAAAGCCTTTTATATAGCTAATAGCATAGATATAGATGATACAATCAAAGATATAGATGGTTCAAGATATTATGAGTATAAACGAAGATATATCAAACCAAATCTTGTCCTAAAAAAAGCCAAAAAATATACTCAAGGCAAAGTATATCTATTAAATAATTATAATAAATTAAGCAATATCAAACTCTTTGAAGATTTTATCAAATATCTTAAATCCAAAGATATAAATATAATATTCTACCTTCCACCATACCACCCTCTAACCTATGATATACTATCTAAAAATCCAAAATATAAATATATTAATATAGTAGAGAGATATTTAAAAGATTTTGCTAAAGAGATGGATATTGATGTAAAAGGTTCATACAACCCACATATATATAATTTTAAAAATAGTAATTTTTCAGATGGAATGCACTCTCATGATGAGGTGGCTAAGAGGATTTTAAGTAGTTTAAATTGACTTATTTAATAAAATAGGATAAAACAATACTAAAGTATTATATTTTGGTGGGATTCTCCCACCCTACACCAAAGAATAATATAGAATCTACTTTTACTCTATTCTATCAAAATCTTTAGCAAATCCCTCTAAATCTTTTTTCTTTAAATCGCCTCTATATATGATATTTTCTACTGATACATTATCATCATTTAGCATTTTTGGGACTAAATCGGCATTTTCTAATTTTTCCATGTGTTCATCTAGTTCATCTTCACTATATGCCATTTGCATTTCAGCAGACATAATATTTGGAATTGCTTCTACTACTCTAAGTTTGGCAAGTTCTTCTTGTACTCCCTCGCCCTCTATTGTGATAATTACTCTTCCTTTTGCATCGTGTAGGTGGTAATCACATGCTTCACACTCTTTTAATGCCTCAACTACTCCATCTAAATATTTTGGTAGTGTTTGTACTACTATACTTGATATATTCATATCTTTTTCCTTCTATTTTAATTTCCAATAATTTATCTCATTGCTATCATTTGCACTAAAAAGTTCATTTTCATTTATAAATAAGATTTTACTAATAGTTGCCTTATGGTGTCCTAATTTATATAGATTACTTTTGGTATTGGTATCAAAAATAGTAATATTATTATTCTCATCACTTGCATAAGCACCTCTATTTCCACTTGGACTTAGTCCTGCACTATATATCAAAAATGTGCCATCTTTATAGTAGCTCACTTTTTTGTCATCAGAGTATATTGCACATCTTCTATCTTGTCCTGCTGTGATAACTATACTATTTTTGTAATCAACTTGAAATATATTATCTACATTTTGACCTTTTAATTCTTTGATGATTTTACCACTGTTTATATCCACAACTTTAAGCTCACCACTCTCATCTGCTATCACTACTTTCTCTTTTTTTTCATTTATTGCAAAACTAGAAAACTTAGAAGCAGATATTTGATTTCTATAAATCGTTTTTGAGTTGCTAATATCATATAAGATTAATTCATTACTTAATAGTGCGATAAGTAGCTTATCTTTGTTTATAAATTTAGCTTGGCTAATTGTATATGATTGATTTGTTGATATTATCTCTTTTAATTCATTATCTTGAAATATATGGACTCTTCTATATCCCATTTTACCTTGTGAGACTATCATAATCTTATTATCAATTATATCTACTGAATATATCTTAGATGTTACTTTATCGCCAATAAAATCTTTTATTTTGGGTACTTCTATTGTTTGGATTAGTTTTTGAGAAGTTGTATCATAAATATCTACTTTACCCTCGGCCGTAGCAGAGTATAGTTTGCTATCTTGATATACCAAATCTGTTACTCCTCCACTACCTTTGTATATAAAACTAGGCTCAATAGCACTCACTCCTGTAACAAAAATTAGGAGTAATAGTATCTTATTAATTGTTGGGGTTAAACTCATAACTATCCTCTTTACCATTGATTTTATCTATCTCTTCTTGGTATTTCTCTTGCATTATTGCCATCTGTTCTTGAAGTTCTTGGATACTTGCAGGGCTTAGTGCTTTATCTCTTATCCACTCTACCTCAATCTCTCCTCCATATTCAGCACCTAACTCTTCTATATTTGTAGCATATTCATCTAAATCTTTACATACTACTTCACTCTCTTCTAGTGTATCAATTAGACGAATAAACCAACCACCTAATCCATTTGGTTCTACTTGTGATATAAATTTTACTGCCATACTCTCTTCTCCTTATCTACTTATTGTAATTGCCTCTACTGGGCATTTTGATATACAAAAACCACAACTTGTACATTTATCAGCGATAATTTCTGCTCTAAACATTCCTATAAAGCTAATTGCATTATCAAGACATGGCTCTTTGCAACTAAAACACATAGTTTGATGCCAACTAAGACATTTTAGTATATCTATCTCTATTTTTGCATTAATATTAGCAAGATTTTCTATTTTTAATACATCTGCTTCACAAACATCAGCACAATCATCACAATATGTACATCCACTTTTGCTTAAATCAAGTTCAACTGTCTCATCATTTGAGAGTTTAATTATCTGCTCTTCACAAATATTGATACAAGGTTTATCAATACAATCAATACAATATTTATGAAAATCAGCTTCATCATTATAATATGGTGGTCTTATAATTATCTTCTCTTGTTCTTTAAAAGAAGAGGTAAGAGAGCTAAAAAGCTCTCTTCTATTTATATCTTCTGCCATTTAATGCCATACACTCTTACCAGCACCAGAATTTTTATTTTCTAAATCTTTTTTAGTTACTATTGAGTTACCCTCTCCAACAGTTGCTAAATCATCAGCCATTCTATCATACCAATTTGAAGCACTTTTTCCATCTTTATCAGAAAAACCACCCTCAAATGTATTTGATACTGCTAAAGCACCTCTTGATTGAGGAGCATGACATTGAGAACAGTTAAATCTAGCCATCGATAAATCTTTACTAGGTTTAGAGATAGTAATCTCATTTTTATAGTTATCAATTGCTTTTTTAAACATTTTACCATCAAATTTATGATTTGGTCTAAAGTTTACAAAGTGAGATTTTGGAATTGGAGTTGCTTTCATTGCTGGTGCAACTTCTGGCATATGACAACCTGTACAAGTATTATTTTTTGCTGTAATTGGAAGCAGACCCTCTACAGAGTGTGGAATCATTGGTGGTGCATCTTGAAATGCTCTCTCAATTCTTTTAGATGTACCAGGTGCATCTGTTCCATAGTTTGTTTTCATACCTGTTGTTTCAGCCTCTTCACTATAAAGGTCTGTTTTTCTAAGTCCTAAAACTGCTTCTGTAACCTCTTTTTTGTTACCTAAGTCATCTTTTTCAAGATTAGTTTTAGAGTTAGCCTCTTTGTTAATATCTATAACATCCCCACTATATAGTGAAGGAGCAAGAAGTGCAACTAATGCAATTGTTTTTATAACTTTTACCATTTTTGTTTCCCCCTATTTTTTACTATTTTTTATATAACTTCTAATACCAAATTCAAGTGCATCATCATCACAAACATCAATACAACGCCCACAATTACTACACTCTCCATTAAGTACCATAATACTCTCTTTGTTTATCATATATAGTACATGATTTTCAGGGCATACCACCTTACACTTCATACAATTTGTACAAGCTTCGTGATCATGACTTACCCTAATCAGACTACTTTTTCCAATTAGTGAATAGGTAGCACCTAAAGGACATAGATGCCCACACCAACCATTTTTGACACCAAATACATCAAATAGAAATATTGCTATAATTAAAGAAATCCCAGCACCAAAACCAAAAATAATACCTCTTTGCATAATTGTAATAGGACTAAGTACCTCAAATGCAGAAATTCCAACTATAGCCGATACAATAATACCCAATACCATTATCCAGTATCGTGTATTTCGTTTCAAAAATCTATAATTGACCTCTTCTTTATCAAGCTTTAGTTTGCGTCTAAGCCAATTTGCAAGGTCTGTTACCATATTAATAGGACATACCCAACTACAAAAAGCTCTTCCACCAACTACCATATAAAAAAGAATTATAATCCCTGCACCCAAAAGTACATCAGCACCCAAAATAAACCCAGTTGCCAACACTTGAAGTGTAGTATATGGGTCTGCTAAAGGAACTGTACCAAAAAGTAAAGATGAGCCAAAAGTCCCAGCTAAGATATTCCAACCATAAGCATTTGCACCAAAATATAGAAACAAAATTCCAACTTGTGTTATCCGTCTTAGGAGTAGATATTTAATATTTTTCATTAATATAACTCCCCTGAATTAAGATAATCACCAGCATTTCCTTTTTTGGAGAGTTCTGTTGTTGTCTCCTCTGCCTCTGCATTTTCTATACGCTTTTCGTCTTTTTTATCCCAACCTTTGACATAATGGTCTCCTGCGATACCTTTTGATACATCATTTGGTAATACAAATATAGCAGGTTTTTCAGTTACACATGCTTTTTCGCATAATCCACAACCAGTACATACACTATCATGAACAATAGGCAACATAAATGAGTGTTTTCCTGTCCGTTCATTTCTTTGCATTTCAATAGTTATAGCATCTCCTAATAAAGGACAAGCACGATAACAAGCATCACACTGTATCCCCCAATAGGCTATACATGACTCTTTATGAACTACTGCTAATCCCATTCTTGATTTATTAATATCAAGTTCACCCTTATCATTAGATACGGACTCTTGATTTAATGCACCAGATGGACATACAGGTACACAAGGAATATCTTCACACATATAACAAGGAACTTCTGTTGGGATAAAAAATGGAGTACCAATTAATTTATGGTCTCCACCTTTTGCCATTTTTAGAGTCCCTTCTTTTGCCAATCCTGTTGTCATATCTATATTTGTATCTCTATTTTTACAAGCCTCTGCACATAGACCACACTTAATACAAGCAGTTAAAAAATCATCTTCTTTAATCGCCCCAGGTGGTCTTAGTACCAATGGTGATGCTTTTACCTCATCACTATAGCCGCTCCACAACAAACCACCAAGAGCTGTTAAACCTACGCTTTGAAGGGTCGTCGTCATAAACTTTCGTCTGTTGTTGTTGGAGTTAGCCATTAATTATACTTTATAAATTTTAACAGCACATTTCTTGTAATCTGTCTGCTTTGACATAGGACAAGTAGCATCAAGACATACTTTATTAATAAATACTTTCTCATCAAACCAAGGTACAAATACAAGTCCTCTAGCAGGTCTATTTCTACCTCTAGTTTCAACTCTTGCTTTAACTTTACCTCTTCTTGATTCAACCCAACATAAAGCACCTCTTTTAAGACCTTTTTTCTTAGCATCTTCTGGGTGCATATAACATAGTGCTTCTGGAACAGCTCTATATAATTCAGGAACTCTCATAGTCATTGTACCTGAATGCCAATGTTCAAGAACTCTACCTGTACATAACCAAGTATCATAATTTTCATCTGGCATTTCTGGTGGATCCATATATGGTCTTGCAAATATCTTAGCTTTATTTGGAAGAGCTTTTTTACCTAGTTTTTTATCTGGTGCAGTTAAGCTACCTTGTAAAAGTTTCTTAGCAAGTTTTCCATAGAATGCGTGTGAGTTACCACTCTCTTTTGTAGCTTTTGCCGCATAAGGGTCATACTTAGCATTAAATCTCCATTGTGTCTCTTTACCATCAACAACTGGCCATTTAAGTCCTCTAACCTTATGATACATATCAAATGGAGCAAGGTCATGACCATGTCCTCTAGTAAATGCCGCATACTCTTCAAATAAGTATTTTTGGATAAAGTGTCCATAACCTTTAAATACTTTACCATCAGAACCAACAACATTTCTACTATCACCATAAGCTTCAGAGTTATCATAACCTTTTTGAATAGGATCTTTTTGGTCAAGTTTATAGCTTTTAGCTACTTTGTTATTGAAAAGAATATCAAACATAGTTGTATCATCACTATAACCCATTTTCTTAGCTTCTGCTATTACAGATGGAAGTGCTTTTTTTCTAGGTCCACTTGGTTTCCACTCACCCCAAAGGTCTTTAACTGTAAATCTTTTTGAGAACTCAACCCACTGCCATGTATCTGACATTGCGTCACCAACTGGTAGAACTTGTTGTCTCCAGTGTTGTGTTCTTCTCTCTGCGTTTCCGTACGCTCCCCATTTTTCATATATCATTGCTGATGGAAGAACAAGGTCAGATACTTTTGCTGAAATACCAGGATAACCATCAGAACATACGATAAAGTTATCCATCTCTCTTGCTGCTTTAATCCAGTGAGTAGCTGACGCACTATCTTGGTATGGGTTACAAACATTTACCCATGCAAACTTAACAAGTCCATCTTCAATATCTCTATGAATTTTCATAATATGTTGTTTACCAACACCATTAAGAGTACCAGCTGGAATCATCCATTTATTCTCTGCAATTGCTCTATGTTTAGGGTTTTTAACCATCATATCAGCAGGAAGTCTATGTGTAAATGTACCAACTTCTCTAGCAGTACCACACGCTGATGGTTGTCCTGTAAGTGAGAATGCTCCACTACCTGGTCTAGCTTGTTTATTTAACATAAAGTGAACATTGTACGAAAGTGTATTTACCCAAGTACCTCTTGTATGTTGATTCATACCCATTGTCCAGAAAGATACTACTTTTCTATTTTTTTCAATGTAAAGATTAGCTAATTCTTGAAGTTTTTTCTTGAATACTTCAATATCTTCATCAGGGTCACCTTTTACAATTTTAGCAGTATAATCAAGAGTATATGGTTCTAAAGATTTTTTGTAATCTTCAAAAGAGATATGCCAGTGTTTAAGAGTACCACCATTATGTGTCATCTTATCACCCTCTTTATATCCATAAGGTGCTAATGCAGGTGCTTCTTTTGCTGAAACTGTTGTCTCCATCTCTTTAGAAATTGTTTCCATTTCAAGAGCTGTATATTTACCATCTTTGATTGATTTATCAGTAGATCTTCTCATCCCATAACCAATATTTACAGGTCCAGCTGTAAATACAATATGTTTTTTGATGAAATCCCAATCAATAATTTTCTCTTTCTCATCTCTCATAACAATTTCACGAGCGATATAATTCCAAATAGCCAAATCAGTATTTGGAGAGAAAAGAATTTCAGTATCAGCAATATCAGATGTTCTATGAGTATATGTCTGAATAGATATTACTTTTACTCTATCTGGGTCTGATAATTTTCTATCAGTTACACGAGACCAAAGAATTGGATGCATTTCTGCCATATTTGAACCCCATGAAACAACTGTATCAGTAAGTTCTATATCATCATAACAACCACTTGGTTCATCAACACCAAATGTTTGATAGAAACCAACAACAGCAGAAGCCATACAGTGTCTAGCATTTGGATCAATTGCATTTGAACGGAAACCAGCTTTCATCATTTTTTGAGCAGCATAACCTTCCATAACTGTATATTGACCAGATGCAAATACAGCAACAGACTCAGGTCCAGCATGTTTAAGTGCTTTTTTAGCATGAAATTCCATTTCATCAAAAGCTCTTTCCCAAGATACTGGTTTGAAGTTACCTTTCTTATCAAACTCACCTTTATCATTCATTCTTAAAAGTGGTTGTTTAAGTCTATCTGAACCATACATAATCTTAGCATTAAAGTAACCTTTAATACAGTTAAGACCTCTATTTACTGGAGCTGCTGGGTCTCCCTTAACTGCTACGATTTTACCACCCTTTGTAGCCATCATAATACCACAACCAGTACCACAGAATCTACATGCTGCCTTATCCCATCTCCAATCTTTTTGAGCCTCATTTGCTGAAGCTTCTAGACTTGATGGAACACTCATACCAACAGCTGCTGCTGCTGAAGCTGCTGCTGAACTTTTTAAGAAATCTCTTCTTGAAAGTGCCATATTTCTCTCCTTTTGAATATAGTAACATCATTAGTTTATCACTTTAAAACTGAAGTTGTCTTGATAAGTATCAAGATTTAATAATAAATATAACCTATACTTTTAAAAGAGAATTTTTGAAACATATTTAAAGATAATTTTAGATATAATAACTACTAATTTTTAAATTTCTAAAGGGAGTTTTATGGACATTTTATCTAATGATGAAGATAATATAAACGATATATTGATAGAAGATAGTATCAAGGGTAGTTATCTTGATTACTCAATGAGTGTGATTATAGGTAGAGCATTACCTGATGCTAGAGATGGATTAAAACCAGTTCATAGAAGGATACTTTATGCTATGAGCGACCTTAATCTATCGTTTAGAAGTCCTTATAAAAAGTCTGCTAGGATTGTGGGAGATTGTTTGGTTGCTGGTTCTTTAGTATCTACAACAAGAGGACTTATTGCCATAGAAGATGTAGAGGTAGGGGATAAAGTATATACTCAAAAAGGTATAAAGCCTGTAACAGAACTATTCTATCAACCAGAACAACCTCTTCTCAAAGTAACTCCAGAAATTAATATTTTTGAAAATAGAGTAACTTTGGGTCATAAGTTTAAGACTTTTAATAATGATTTAAAATATGAATTTAAAGAGTCAAGAAATTTGACTAAAGATGATTATCTTATAATGCAACCATCTTTAATAGATATAAAAGATAACTACTCAAAAGATGAAACTTATGCTTTGGGTATGTTTTTATCAGATGGGAATATTGATAGATATAGAGATATGAATTATCTTAATTTTGCCAATTCTCAAATAGAAGTTTTAGAATATATTAGAGATATATTTGCCGTTAATGTAAAATTACATAAAAGTAAAACTACAAATACTCTAAAAATATCAAGTAAAAAGAGTTCAAAAGCATTTTTAGAAAAATTTGATATAACTAAATATAGCCATAACATAGATATAAACTCTACTATTATGAGTTTTTCAAATAAATCTCTTTTATCATTTGTGAGTGGATTTATAGATGGAGATGGTTTTATTAGAGATAATGGTAAAAATGAGATAGTAATCACTTCTGTATCTTATCAATTTCTAAGAAAATTAGGAATTTTACTATTTGATAGATTTGGAGTAGTTTCAAATATTATAAAATCATCTAATAAAGGTGATATTTATATAATTGATAATAAAGAGATAACTTCTAACTATAACTGTTATAATCTAACTTTTACAGGTAGTAATGCCTATTTCTTCAAGGGTAAATTAAAACTAATTAATCAAAAGAAAAGAGATAGATTAGAGGCTTTAAAAGAGTCTAACTCACCAACTCTTACAAGTTATTTGCCATATTTCGCCAAAAAAGTTTTTGATATTTTCTCTCAAAGACATCTTGGTGCTGGTTGGTACAAAGATGAAAATGGCAAAAAGTTTAGATTGGGTATTAAATATAAAAATGGTAATAAAATAAGATATGCCAAAGAGTTATCAGATAATATTAGATTATATTCTGATAGTATAGAAGAGTTAAATATTCTTGAAAAACTAAAAAGATTAGATATAAAACTATATGAACATCTTAAATATATAGTAGATAATAAGATAAGATTTATTAAAGTTAAAAAAGTTAAAAAAATCAAAGATGAGATAACTTATGATTTTACTGTTGAAGATGAGCATGAGTTTTTTGTAAATGGTGTGATTAGTTCAAATTGTATCGGTAAATACCATCCACACGGTGATAATTCAGTATATGATGCACTTGTAAGAATGGCACAAGATTTTTCTATGAGAATACCTCTTGTTGATGGTCAAGGAAACTTTGGTAGTATTGATGGTGATAATGCGGCAGCTATGAGATATACCGAAGCACGAATGAGTAGAGTCGCAGAAGATATATTAGCTGATATTGATAAAGATACAGTTGATTTTGTAGCTAACTATGATGATAGTTTAAGTGAACCTGATGTATTGCCATCAAGAGTGCCAAATCTACTTGTAAATGGTAGTAGTGGTATAGCCGTAGGTATGGCTACTAATATTCCTCCTCATAGACTTGATGAGATAGTAGATGCACATCTATTTAGATTGGATAATCCAAATTGTGAGATAGAAGATATTTTGGAGATTATTAAAGGTCCTGATTTCCCAACGGCAGGTATTATATTTGGTAAAAAAGGGATTAATGATGCCTATACTACAGGGCGAGGTAGAATTAAAGTAAGAGCGAAGACTCATATTGAACAAAAGGGCAGTAGAGAGGTTATTGTAATTGATGAACTACCTTATCAAGTAAATAAATCAAGACTTATAGAGAATATCGCTTCACTTGTAAGAGATAAGCATATAGAGGGATTATCTGAAATTAGAGATGAGTCTGATAGAGATGGTATTAGAGTAGTAATAGAACTTAAAAGAGATGCTATGAGTGATATAGTGCTTAATCATCTATTTAAATCTACTCAAATGCAAGTTACATTTGGTATTATAATGTTAGCAATTGTAAATAAAGAGCCAAAAGTATTTAATATTTTAGAACTACTTGACCTATTTTTAAGACATCGTAAGACTATTATAATTAGAAGAACTATTTTTGACCTTGAAAAAGCCAAAGCCAAAGCACATATCTTAGAGGGGCTTTTAAAAGCTGTTGATAATATTGATAAAGTAATCAAAATCATTAGACAATCTAAAGATAGCGAGAGTGCAAGAGAGGCATTAGAGGTTAATTTTGACCTATTAACTATCCAAGCAAAATCAATCCTTGAAATGAAGCTTAGAAAACTTACAGGATTAGAGATTGATAATATCAAAGATGAGTTAGAAGTACTTAAAGAGGATATTGAATATCTAAATAGTATTCTAAAGAGTGAAGAGATATTAAATGGTATTATTAAAGATGAGCTTATAGCAGTAAGAGATAAGTATTCAACTCCTAGACTTACAGAGATAGTAGATGATTATGATGATATTGATATAGAGGATTTAATTCCAAATGAGCCAATGGTAGTAACAATTACTCATAATGGATATGTCAAACGAATATCAACCAAAGCCTATGAGAAACAAAAAAGAGGTGGTAAGGGTAAAACTGCTGTTACTACTCATGATGATGATTTTATAGAGAAATTCTTTATCTCAAATACTCATGATACACTTCTATTTATTACAAACTTAGGGCAATTATATTGGCTAAAAGTTTATCGTATTCCAGAGGGAAGTAGAGTTGCTAAAGGTAAAGCTGTTGTAAATCTAATTCAACTCCAAGAGAATGAGAAAATTATGGCAATTATTCCAACAAATGATTTTGCTGATGATAAATCATTAGTATTCTTTACTAAAAATGGTACAGTTAAAAGAACAGCTTTAAGTGAATTTGGAAATGTAAGAATAAAAGGTGTAAGAGCTATTGTATTAGAAGATGGAGATGAGATTGTAAAAGCAGATATTGCTCTACCTACATCAAAATATCTAATGATATTTACATCAGCAGGGCAAGTTATTAGATTTGATATTGAAAAAACAAGAAACCAAGGACGAAGTACCAAAGGTGTAAGAGGTATTAAGTTTAAAAAAGATGATGATTTTGTAGTTGATGCTGATGTAATAGAGAGCGAAGAACAAGAGATATTAACTGTAAGTGAAAAAGGAATTGGAAAACGAACAGAGGTAGAGGCTTATAGACTTACAAATAGAGCAGGAAGTGGAGTAATATCTATGAAATTATCTAATAGAACTGGTCAAAAGGTAATTGGTAATGTAATAGTAGATGAAAACCAAGATTTAATGGCTTTAACAAGTGCTGGTAAGATGATAAGAGTAGATATGCAAACTATTAGAAAAGCAGGTAGAAATACAAGTGGAGTAACGATTGTAAATGTAGATAAGAGTGAAACAGTTGTAAATATAGCCCAATGTCCTAAAAAAGAAGAACCAAAAGAGGAGATTGTAGAAGAGAGTAGTCTTTTTGATGAGTAGTTATTAGGGGCTTAATGCCCTGATAGTTTAAAGGAGTTAAATGATTTTATGGAATTTTTAATATTTAAAAACTCTTTGAGATATAAAGATAAATCAAGAAAAGAGATGAAATTAGTCTTAGAGGGTAAATTAGAGGCAAGACCTATAAAAGAATAAAAATAGATTTAACTACTTTATTAAATGACCTTATTGTTAATCCAAAAATTGGTATTTTTCTAGGAGATAATATATATAAGATTAGAATGGCTAACTCCTCTATACCAACTGGTAAAAGTGGAGGTTTTAGCAATCAATGGCAGAAGAGCCATCTTGGGCAGTATCAAAGAATAGTAGAGAGGCACTATCTTCTTTCCCATTTATTGGTATTGGTTGTTTTTCAATAATATTAGATGGTTTTTATCTTATTTATATCCAACTCAATACCAGAATTTGGAGCAAATCCAGATGGTACTCCAATAACCAAGGCATAATTTTGAGCAAATAGTATATTATTTAGTAGTAAAATAGTGGTGATAATTGATTTTTTCATATCTCTACTCCTTGTATGTAAAAAGTTTAAGCGATGCTATTTGAAAACTAGATTAAAAATATCTTCTCCTTTTAACTCAAATATATTATATCTGCCTAAATTAGTATCTGTTTGTAGAGTCTTATTAGACTCTTTGATACTTTTATATCTCTATTATAATCATCTTCTCCACTAAGACACCTCTCTATCTATTGGGTTAAATATTCACGATTTGTTTGACTTTTGGGGTATAATAATAATTTTTTAAATATTATATTCATTATAAGTAAAATTATAGTATTATTTAAAAATCATCAATAATACTGTGGGAGGTAATTAAAATGATAAATTTAAATTTAAAGGGAGCGATTAAGAGTATAGTAGCTGTTATGTTACTATCTACTCTTATTCAAGCAGAAGAGATGCCAAAAGGTTGGCCATGGAAAGCGATAGATACGGGTTCTACAACGATATATAAAGACCCTAAAGTACTAGATTTTATTGTACAGCAGGGTATAAAATATGTAAGAGTTCATATCTTTATCAAAAATACTATGAGACAAAAAAAAGTTTCAGCACAAGAGGCATTGGAGTTAAATCTCAAATGGACAAAAGATATATATGATAGATTAGCAAAAGATGGTGTCCAAACATTTTTGACAATTTCTGATTATCCAGTAGATTTGGTAACTTGTACTAGAAAAGGACGAGCAGACTATTGGGAAGATAGTAGATGTACAAATCAAATTAAATCTTTTTCAAAGCAGACAATAGATTATTTTAAAAATACAGATTTATTAGGTTATCAATTTTTTGGTGAACCAGTTGTAAGAAGAGGTAATAAATGGACAACTCCTGTTGAGTGGACAGAAATATTTAAAGAGTTAATATCATATAGAGATAGTGTAGATGCTTCTAAGTACCTTATATATTCTCATGGACCTTGGAATTTTCCAGTTAAATATAATGATATGAAACCATTTGATGCTAATAATATTATATATAGTGCTCATATGTATTTACCACACTCATATACACACCAAAGAATAAGTAGAAGTAATAGAACTACTTATAATTATCCAGGTAAAGTTAATGGTAGAGTATGGGATAAAACAGATTTAGTTCAAACGCTTCAACCATTTAAAAACTTTGAAAATAAATATGGTAAACCTATGATGATAGCAGAGTTTGGAAATGCAATTTGGTCATTAGATAGTGAGGTTTATATCAAAGATTTATTAGATATATTTACATCTAATAAATGGGCTTGGTCTTATTATAATATAAGTGGAGAGTATTATAAAGGCTGGGATGCTAGATTTAGTGCTACAATTAATCCTAATGGTTCAAAAAAATATACATATATAGGAGAGACATCAGAACGATTTAAACTTCTAAAAAAATACTATTAAGATATTCCCACGATTATTTTCGTGGGAAACTTCTAATTTTTCTATACCACTTCAAATAAAAACTTTACAATATATAATTTTTGTTATAATGCCATAATTGATTAGTAAGATAGGATAAATAATGGATATAGATGTATTGGTAATTGGTGGTGGACATGCAGGAATAGAGGCATCTCTTTCATCAGCTAGAATGGGTGCTAAGACACTTTTGGTTACAATATTAGCAGAACAGATAGGGGCTTCAAGTTGTAACCCCGCTATTGGAGGACTTGCTAAAGGACATTTAGTAAAAGAGCTTGATGCTATTGGTGGAGAGATGGGGCTTTGTACAGATACTACAGGGCTTCAATATCGTATTCTCAATAGTTCCAAAGGTCCAGCCGTTCGTGGTAGTAGAGCTCAAATTGATATGGATAGATATAGAATTTATATGAGGGATACTATTTTAAATACTCCTAATCTTGATGTCAAACAAGAGATGGTAACAAGTCTTATTATAGAAGATAATATTGTAAAAGGTGTAGTTACTCAACTTGGAAATGAGTATAGAGCTAAAAAAGTGATTATAACAGCAGGTACATTTTTAAATGGTGTTATGCATATTGGTAAAAAACAACTTAGTGGAGGAAGAGCAGGAGAGTTTGCCTCTATTGAACTTTCAAAATATCTTAGAGATTTAGGGCTAGAAATTGGACGGCTTAAAACTGGTACTTGTGCTAGAATAGATACTAAGAGCATTGATTTTGATGTAATGGAGGTTCAAGGAGGAGATGAAAACCCAATCCCTTTTAGCTTTAGAACCAATAGAAGTGAATTTAATCCAACTCAACTACCTTGTTATATCACATATACAAATGAGACAACACATACTATTATAGAAGATAACTTTGCTAATGCCCCTCTATTTAGTGGTCAAATTGATGGAGTAGGACCTAGATATTGTCCATCTATTGAAGATAAAATATATAGATTTAGAGAACGACCACGACATCAAATTTTTGTAGAACCACAGACTATTGGAAATGTGGAGTGTTATATCAATGGTATGAGTACATCTCTACCAACTAATGTACAAAGAGATATGATACACTCCGTCAAAGGAATGGAAAATGCCAAAATTGTAAGATATGGATATGCTATTGAGTATGATTATATTCAACCAACAGAACTTTATCATACACTAGAGTGTAAAAAAATCAAAAATCTATATTTTGCAGGACAAATTAATGGAACAACAGGATATGAAGAGGCAGGAGTCCAAGGACTTATGGCAGGAATAAATGCCACTCTTAGTATTAGAGGTGAAGAGCCATTTATATTAGGTAGAGAAGAGGCATATATTGGAGTACTGATTGATGACCTTGTAACCAAAGGTACAAAAGAGCCATATCGTATGTTTACAAGTAGAGCAGAGTATAGACTACTTTTAAGAGAAGATAATGCAGATATAAGATTATCAAAATATGGAGAGAAATTTGGACTTTTAGATAGCAGTTATTTAGAAAAGTTTAAAATTAAAAGAGATAATATTAATGAAGCAATAGAGTACCTAAAATCAAATTATGCCACCCCTACAAAAGAGTTTATAGCAAAACTCAAATCTATTGATGAGGTAAAAATCAATGATAAAACAGCTCTTATTGATGTAATAGGAAGAGGTGAGTATGATAGAGAAAAACTTATAAAAATAGTCCCAGAGTTTGATAAGTATAATAATGATGTAATAGAACAGATTTTAATAGATGCCAAATATAGCAGATATATAGAAAAACAGTTGGTTCAAGTAGATAAAATGAAAGATATGCTTAAAATTAAAATCCCACAAGATTTTGACTTTAAAAAAGTATCAGGGCTTAGCAATGAAATAGTAGAGAAGCTTGAAACTTCTACACCTCCAACACTATTTGGAGCATCACAAATTTCAGGTGTTACTCCTGCTTCATTGGAGATATTACATGTCTATATTAAGATGGCTCAAAAAGAGCAAAATAGTTAAAAGGGAAAAAGATGGGATTATCATTATCAGCAGAAAATAAAACATTAATTAAAATATTTAAAATAGAAGAGCAATATATTATCCCACCATATCAAAGGGCATACTCTTGGGAGTATGATGAGTGTTTTACTCTTTATAGTGATATTATGGAGGCTTTTCAAAATAAAGATAATCAAGAAGATTATTTTATAGGTAATATTGTAATTGCCAAAAGTTCATCTGATAAAGATAAGTTAGAAGTAATAGATGGACAACAAAGACTTACAACCTTGTTACTTTTTATTAAAGTATTATCAATATATAATCCTGAACATAAAGCCCTTAAAGATTGTTTAGAGATAGAAGATTGGGAGAGTGATGAAACTTTTCCACGAATAGAGTCTGAAATTTTTGAATCAGAGGATAAAAAAAATTTAAAAGAGGTTTTATCTTTTGATAAAGAAAAATTTGAAAAACTTTTATTAAAGTATGTAAATAAAAAGGGATTAATCAACGAAAAAAAATGTGCCAATAGATTTGAAGCTAATATTATGTTTTTTTATAATTGGATTAAATTTTATACTCAAAGAAATGAGCTTAGAGATTTTATTAAATATCTTTTGACACAAGTTTATCTACTTCCAATAGAGTTAGAAGGGCGAACACCACAAGAAGCGAGAGAAAAGGCTTTGAAAATATTTGAAACTATTAATAATAGAGGAAGAGATTTATCCGATTCTGATATTTTCAAGGCAAGACTCTATGAAAAAGCAGGTAAATTAAAAGAGGAAAAAAAGTTTATCTCTATTTGGAGAGAGTTTAAAAATCGTTGCGAGTTACAAAATATTAAAATAGATGAGGTTTTTAGATTCTATTCTCATATTATTAGAGGTAAAAATAATATAACAGGAACAGAGATAAATCTAAGACATTTTTTTATAAGATATGAAAAATCTCCATTTAATGAAAAAAATTATAAAGAGATTTTAGAAGATTTATTTAGAATTATTGAAGTAGTTGAATTTATCAATCAAAATAGTAATCAAAATACAGTTTTGGCAAAATGGTTACAATTAATTAATAGATATACTAATAAATATCCTATGTTTCTGTTGGTTGTTTATATATTTAAAAATGGATTTGAAGATAAAAATATTATAGAGTTTAGCAAAAAATTAGTAAGATATATATACTATAAAGGTGCTACTACTACTATTAAATTTGAAATTTATACAATGATTAATGATATTATAAGAGATAAAGAGTTAGATAAATATATTCAAAAAGATATTAAAATAGATGATATTAATACGACAGGAGGACTTAAAAATGGTTATGCTCTTTTAAGTTTCTATGTTACACAAGATAAGTCAATAGCTAAATATGATATTGATAAATTAATAACACATAAAGATAGTCTAAATTGGAGAGAAGATGAGATAAAAGAGAGTAAAAATAGTTTAGCCAATTTTGTAATTTTAGATATTCCAAAAAGAAGTATTACTATTAATAAAAAAGCTATTTATTATCAAGAGTCAAATATTGAAAATATATATGAAGTTATAGAACTATTAGAATCATTCTCATATCAGAATTTTTTAGAGAGAGATAAAAAACTTAAAGATAACCTAGTAAAGTTTTTTATGGGTGAGTTATGATAAATAGACTCTCTCTTAGAAGTTTTAAAGCTCATAAAGAGTTAGAAATTCCTTTTAATAAAAGAAGTTTTTTACTGTATGGAGATAATGGAGTAGGTAAAAGTTCCATCTATGATGCTTTAAAATTAGAGTTTTTTAGAGATAAAATTGAAAATAGTATAGAAGCAAAAGATATTGCTACTGAAGTTTCTCAAGCAGATAAAGATGATTTTTTTAGAAACTATAATAATACTATTTTAAATAATGATTTTAGTATAAAATTAGAAAAAGATAGTAATAAAGAGTATCAAGTTTTTATGTTAAATTTAGAAGATACAGAATTTGATAGATATTTAAACTTTAATACTTTGATAGATAGTATTTATTTTAATTTACCTTCAACTTTTAATTATAATGAAATTGAATATAATATAAATAAACTTTTAATAAAATTTAAAGAAGATATAAGGGCTACAATTGATAGAGAAGACTTTTCTATTAGAGTTACAGATAGTAATAGAAGTATATATGAAGAGAAAAATATTAAACAGTTTTTTAATGAAGCCAAATTAAATTTAGTAGTTTTTGCTATACTTTTTTCTATGATTGAACTCTATCAAGATGAAAATAAAGATAGAATACTAATACTTGATGATTTTATTACAAGTCTTGATATGTCAAATAGAACTTTTTTAATGAAGTATATTTTAGAGACTTTTGGTGATAAATTTCAAATTATTATTTTAACTCATAATGTATATTTTTATAATTTAATCATGTATCTGATAAATGATATTTATAAAATAAAAGATAATTGGCAATATACTAATTTATATGAGATAGGTAATGAGCATAAATTATATATAAATGATGACTTAATTGAATTATCTAAACTTAGAAAAGAAATTTATGGACAAAATCCACAATATACAAGAATAGGAAATGATTTAAGAAAAAAATTTGAAAGATTACTTTATGAGTTTTCTAAGATTTTAATGATTGGTGGAGTTGAAGAGAGTAATAAAATTTTAGAGATTTTAGATAAAAAAGAAAATCTTTATTTATTGAGACATGAATATAAAGATGCTAAAAATAAGAAGCAATTCATGTTTAAAAATAGTAATCATTTAGTTCTTGAAATTGAAGAACTTATAAATGAAAATAAAAGTATTGAAGATATAAGAAATTTAATATCCAAATATAGTGAAGTTGATAATTTACTTCCTGATATTATTAAGATAATTAGAGAGTTGAAATTATATCAAAAAGTTTCAATGCACTCTCTATCACATGGACAAATAGGACAAAACCCTATTAGTCAAAAAGAGATTGAAAAATCTTTGGAATTATTAGAGTATTTTCAAGACAAGATTAAAGGTTTAGTTAATAAAAAAGTAGATGGACTATAAAATCAAAACAAAGGAAAAAAATGAGAAAATATAATATAGCCGTAGTAGGTGCGACAGGTGCTGTTGGAGAAGAGATTTTTGAGGTATTAAAAGAGCAAAAATTCCCAGTAGCTGATATTTTGCCATTAGCAAGTGCTAATAGTGCAGGTGATAGAATAGAGTATGAGGGTAGATATTTTGAGATAGAAGAGCTAACCGAAGATGTATTTAGAGATAGAGATATTGATATAGCATTTTTTAGTGCTGGTGGAAGTATATCTGCTAAATTTGCAAAATATGCAGTAGAGAGTGGGGCAGTTGTAATTGATAATACAAGTCATTTTAGAATGATGGAGCATATTCCATTAGTTGTACCAGAGGTTAATCCCCAAGATATTGTTCATTGGGAAGAGAGTGGAATTATAGCTAATCCAAACTGTTCTACAATTCAAATGGTTCAGTTATTAAAGCCACTTCATGATTTATATGGTATCAAAAGAGTTGATGTATCTACATATCAAGCTACTTCAGGAGCAGGAAAAGTAGGAATGAAAGAGCTTGTCAAACAGATGGAGGAGTTTTTTAAATTTAAACTTGATGATACACAATTAGAGGCATTCACTCATCAAATAGCTCTAAATGTAATCCCTCATATTGATACTCCACAACCAAATGGATATACAAAAGAGGAGATGAAAATGGTAAATGAAACCAATAAAATTATGCACTCTAATTTTGCTGTATCTGCTACTTGTGTAAGAGTACCAGTCCTTAGAAGTCATAGTGAATCAATTACTATTACATTTGAAGATGATGTGGTTGTAGATGTAGATAAAGCAAGAGAGGTATTAGGAAATTTTGAAAATGTAGTAGTAATGGATGATTTAGAAAATAGTGAATATCCAATGCCAATTACTTCAACTAATACAGATGATACTTTTGTAGGTAGAATTAGAAAAGATATATCTGCTGCTAATATTTTACATATTTGGGGAGTAGCTGACCAAGTAAGAGTTGGGGCTGCGACAAATTCTGTGAGAATTGCTCAAAAGTGGATAAAATTGGAGGATATATAGATGATGATGAAAAAGATTGAACTGTTTTTTGAATCTATTTTATGGAATACACGGTTTTTTGTACTCTTAGCTGTAATATTCTCTATGATAGGTGGAATAGCTCTATTTATTATCGCAAGTGTAGATATATTTAATACCTTTGGTACAGTTGTAACTACATATTATAACCATCTACATCCAGAGCATTTTCATGAAAATATCGTAAGTGCTTTAATTGGAGCAGTTGATTTATATCTAATTGCTATTGTAATGTTTATATTTGGATTTGGGTTATATGAGCTATTTATATCAGAGATTGATATAGCTAAAGATAGTGAATCATCTAAAATTTTAGAGATACACTCACTAGACGAACTCAAAGATAAACTAGCAAAAGTTATTATTATGGTTCTTGTAGTTAATTTTTTCCAAAGAGTATTACATACAGATTATAATGGAGCTTTAGAGATGGTATATTTCTCTATCTCAATTTTGGCTCTATCTTTGGGATTATATTTTTTACATAAGGGTGGGAAGCATTAAGAGTGAATATTGAATTAATTAAAATGTTTATTGAAAATAATAAAATAGTATTAGAATCTATTAAGCAAGAGAGAGTAAAAAAAAGGTAAATAATGAAATTAGTAGTAGCAATTAGTGGGGCTAGTGGTATAAAATTAGCCAAAAAATTTATTAAATTACTTCCAAGTTATATTGATATTTATATTGTAGCTACTAATCACTCATTGGTGGTAGAAGAGCTTGAAGAGAGAGATATAACAATTTATAGTAATGATGATATTGGGGCTTCTGTTGCTTCTGGTTCTTTTAGGGTAGATGCTACTGTTATTATCCCTTGTAGTATGAATACATTGGCTAAGATAGCTTGTGGAATTGCTGATAATTTGGTTACTCGTGTTGCCTCTGTAGCACTTAAAGAGCAAAAACGACTTCTTCTTGCTCCTCGTGAGATGCCTTTTTCTGCTATTGCTTTAGAAAATATGTATAAACTAGCCTCTCTTGGGGTTATTATCTCCCCTCCTGTGGTGGGGTATTATAGTGATAATCAAAGTTTAGATGATATGGAAAATTTTATTATTGGAAAATGGTTTGATAGTTTAGGAATTGATAATGCTCTATTTAAGAGGTGGGATTAGGTAGTTTTACCTAATCTGATATGTAATATCTCCTGCTCCAAACCCAACGATTAATCCCTCCTCATAGTGATTTATTATATGATTATCTCTATATATCTTAATTATATTATCTTCTCTTGAGATTTTATCTGCCATAATAGGGTTATATCTACTAAATGCACCTTTGAGGTCTATATCTACCTCTATCTCTCCTGCACCCCAAATAGGTAGTATTATAAGTTCATCTACTCCATCAAAAGACTCTACAAATGCTTGTAAGTTATCTATTGTTCGGCTATATTTATGTGGTTGCCATATTGCTATAACTTTGGATAGATTTTTGAGTTTTTTATATGTTTGGATTGATGTTAGTGATACTTTTATCTCTGTTGGGTGGTGGGCATAGTCATCAATTACTACTATTTTTTCAAGATTTTGAATTATATCAAATCTCTTTTTAATCCCTTTGTAGCTGATAATATTAGATTTAATATCCTCTATGCTCTCTCCCATAGCAATAGCACCTATAATAGCAAGAGAGGCATCTAATGCGATATGTTCTCCAAATCCAAATACTTTAAACTCTCCATAATCAAGTAGTCTAAATTTAGTATAAGGTTCTCTATCTACTAATATAAACTCAATATCACTAATATCACAAGATGGATATAATTTAATATATGATTTATCTTCTAAAGTAGCCAAAAACTCATCTTCGCCATTTAAGACTGCTATTTTTGATAATGATATAAACTCTCTATAGGCATTATAAAACTTCTCTTCATCATAGTTATAATACTCCATATGTTCAAGTTCTACATTTGTAACTATTGCTAAGTGTGGATTAGAGTTTAAAAAACTTGCATCACTCTCATCTGCTTCAAATACCACTCTACTATTATTATAATCTCTTACATTAGAACCAAACTCTTTGCTAATAGCTCCAATGAGGGCATTTGATTTTGGTATTATAGCACTTAGCATAGCAGATGTTGTACTCTTACCATGAGCGCCACCTACGGCTAATACCTCTTTATCTTTGAGTATAAATTTAAGAGCCTCTTTTCTTGATAATAGCTCTATGCCTAGTTCTTTGGCTCTTTTATACTCTATATTATTAGCCCTTACTGCTGCTGAATATATTATGATATCTATATTATCTATTGCATCTTGATGATGTGGGATTGTAACTCTAGCATCAAAATTGGTAGCTAAATCATCTGTAATTTCACTTTGAGAAATATCAGAACCAGATATTTGATATCCACTTCCATATAGAAATTTAGCTAAAGCAGATAATCCAATACCACCAATTCCAATAAAATGCACTTTTTTACTCATTAGCTACTCTTTAGGACTTTTAGCTCTTTGTTTGCTTTATCAAGATACTTTTGATTATCATCAAAAAACTTTTTAGTATCTACTTTAAAAAATTTTACAAAATAGGCAAACTCATCATTCTCATCATATTTACTTGTATCTGCGATATTTTCCATAAACTCATCAAATTTCATACTCTTCATAGTAGATATAGCATGTATCATCATAGCATCTTGAAGCTCTTTGTTATCTATCACGAAATTTAATACTAAAAATATCTCTTTGGCACTTTTGAAAGAGTTTTCGCTATATAGTGATACACCATGTTCATATATAGCCCTTGCTGTGGCTATCTCTTCGCTATTTTTCATATCAAATGATTTTTTTGATATAAGTTTATTAGATAATGTATCAAATGAGTTATTTACTATAAATGAAAAAATCTCATTTATTTTATCTTCATCACTCTCTATTAATAGAAGAGAATCCAAAAGTTGATAACCCTTTTGAATACTTTTTTGAGAGTTCATCTCATCTTCTAATAGTTCTAAATTTGCCAAAAACTCTTTTGAGTTTTTTAACTCTTCTATATCTATCTCTTGGCTTTGCATTTATGCTTCCTTACTTACTAAATATTTTTTAATTCTCTCTAATGCTTCACGAGTCAAAGACTCCTCATATACAAGGGCTAATCTTATAAACCCCTCTCCAGCTCCATCTCTTCCCAAAAAGCTACCAGGTAGGACTTTAAGGTTATAATTTTGATAAAGCTCTTTGGTAAAAGTTATCTCATCTTCTACTTTAAGCCATATATAAAATGTAGATATAGGAGTATCAATATCTAATATCTCTTTGGCTAATCTGAAATTCTTTTTATAATTATTTCTAAATCCACCTACATGTATATCATCACTCCAAGCCACAGCAGATGCCATTTGAAGAGGCAAGGGTGAAGCACAACCAACATAAGTACGATATTTCATATACTCTTTGAGTATATCTCTATCACCTGCAATAAAACCACTTCTAAGCCCAGGGGCGGATGAGCGTTTAGAGATTGAATTGATTACTAATATATTTTTAAAATCACTATTTCCCACTTCAATAGAGGCATTTAGTAGAGATGGAATTGGTTTATCTAAATATAAATCTATATAACACTCATCATTTAAAAGTACAAAATCATATCTCAAAGCAAGTTTTACCCACTCTTTAAGCTCATCTAAAAGAAGTGTAGAACTTGTTGGATTATTTGGTGAGTTTATAATTACAAAATCACAAGTCCAAAGCTCACTATGATTTATATCTGGTTTAAATTCATTGGCTTCGTTAAGTTCTAAATGTATAATCTTAGCATTAGATACCTTAGCTGCCCCCTCATATATCTGATAAAAAGGATTAGAAAAAGCCATTACAGGATTATCTGTATCATGTAGTAAAAATTGTGGGAAATTAAATAAAACCTCTCTTGTCCCAAAAGTTGGAATAATCTCTGAATTATCCAACTCTAAATCAAAACGGTTTTTAAGATAAGTAAGCATACCCTCTCTTAGCCTCTCTTCTCCTGCTGTTTTGGGATATTTATTAAATAGATGAGCCTTTGCCTTAAGCTCCTCTATAATAAAAAATGGTGTATTAAATTGTGGTTCACCAATAGTTAGGCTTAATGGTGGGTAGTTATTATTTGGTTTAACATCTTCTAATAGATTATTTAGTTTTTCAAATGGATATGTTTCAAAATTCACGATACTCTTCCTAAGATTTTTAAGAGATTATATCAAAAAATTGGTTTAGAGTAACATAAATTAAGAGTTTTTATTTTATCTAAATATAAAACCTACCATTTCTTATGCTCTCCACCACTTCGTCTATGATTTTGATGAGGTGATGAATCACTGTTACTTTTTCTTCTATTTTTATCTCTTGAATTAGAGTTGTTGCCTCTATTTCCTCCACTACTTCCTTTTTGTCCTCTCTTCTTTTGTATAGGTTCGGCTTTGATAGATGGGTCTGGTCTATAACCATCTACTATCTCTTTGGGTATATTTTTTTTGATAAGCTTTTCTATACCTTTAAGTATGATATGTTCATCAACACATACAAGAGAAACTGCTTCACCTACATTACCTGCACGACCTGTTCTACCTATACGGTGTACATAATCCTCTGCCACACTTGGAAGCTCAAAATTGACAACATGAGGGAGTTGATCTATATCTATACCTCTTGCTGCAATATCTGTAGCTACAAGTACTCTTATAGAGCCATCTTTGAAGTTTGCTAAGGCTTTTGTTCTTGCACTTTGGCTTTTGTTTCCATGAATGGCTGCTGAATTTATCATAGAGTTTAAAAGATACTCTGTAAGTTTATTTGCTCCATGTTTAGTTCTTGTAAATACTAAGACTTGACTCCATTTCTCTTTTTTGATAAGTTCTACTAAAAGCTCTCTTTTGCGTTTACAATCTACGGGATATACTTTTTGTGCGATAGTCTCTGCTGATGTGTTTCGTCTAGCTACCTCTATATTTTTGGGTGAATTTAATAGTCCATCTGCTAACCTTTTAATATCATTAGAGAAAGTAGCCGAAAATAGTAGGTTTTGTCTCTGTTTTGGTAATTTAACTAATATTTTTTTAATATCATTGATAAATCCCATATCCAACATTCTATCTGCTTCATCAAGTATTAGAGTATCAACACTAGATAAATCTACAACTCTTTGCCCTATCAGGTCTAATAGTCGCCCAGGGGTTGCTATAATAATATCTACACCTTTCTTAAGTATATTAATCTGAGGATTTATCCCTACACCACCAAAAATAACAGTAGATGTAAAAGATAGATGAGTACCATATATTTTCACACTTTGAGCCACTTGGGCAGCTAGTTCTCTAGTAGGGGTAAGTATTAAAGCACGAACTTTTTTCTTGCCTTTATTTTTGGGTAATTTAGATAATTTTTCAAGTAGAGGTAGCGTAAATCCTGCTGTTTTACCTGTACCAGTTTGAGCTCCTGCTAGGACATCATTACCATTTAGTATAATAGGAATGGCTTGTTTTTGAACTGGAGTAGGTTTGGTGTAACCTTGTTCTTTGATTGATTTTAGTATAGGCTCTGATAAGCCTAGTGTAGAAAATGACATAATTGATAGTACCTTTTTAAATATGAATAAAATATATAAGTTGATAATCGAAGAAGTATAAAACGAAGAACACCTAAATTTTAATCATATTGTAGCATAATAACTAAAGAGTAGAGATTAATATCTTTTTAAATATTTTCTAAGTTCATCAATTGATATATCAAGTTCTTTTGCTACCTCTTCAATAGATAAACCAAATTTATTTATCATAATTAGAGCATTTTTTATATTTGCTTCATTAAATCCTTTATTATGTCCCTCTTTATGACCTTCCTCATGCCCATCTCTCTTAGCTTTTTCAATAGAGTTTCGTTGAATATATATAAACTCTTTTCTTTTTTGTTGAAGTTCTAACTCATCTATTGAATAATTTGCTGTATTTGCAATATTATAAGCATCTTTTATATTATTATTAAATTCTATTATTGAGTTTCAAAAGCTTATTAATATCTCTTTGCTATGTTCACTCCCAAATACTTTTTTAAAGGCATAATCTGTTTTTATATCTAAAAATGTCATCTAAAATTCCTTAAAATCTTTGTGATAATTTAATTATCTTATCTAAATGAATTTGGGCTTTACCACTATCAATTTGAGCCTCTATCATCTCTATAGCTTCTTTTATATCTCTAGCTTTTCCATCTACAAACAACGCATAAGCACTATTTAAAACTACTATATCTCGTTTGGCATCTTTGAGTAGTCCTGATATAATATCTTTGGTAATTACAGCATTAAGTGAAGCATCTCCACCCAATATTGCCTCTTTTGGAGCAAGTTTAAATCCATACTCTTGTGGGTCTATTACTCCTCTTGTAATCTCTCCATTATTTAAATATCCATATTGTGTAGTAGTGGCTATTGAAATCTCGTCCATTCCATCATTACTACTTACAACATAAGCCCGACTACTCCCTAATGATTTAAGAGCCTCTGTAATATTATCTATAAATGATGGTTTAAACACTCCTAAAAGATACTTTTTAGCACCTGATGGATTGGTAAGTGGTCCTAAAATATTAAATATTGTTCTATGTGGTATTGATTTTCTAATTGGCATAATATGTTTCATAGCAGGGTGGTGGTTCATAGCAAATATAAAACAAAACCCTACCTCTTCTAGCATTTTAACCTGATTTTCCACCGAAATATTTAGATTAATTCCCAACTCTTCTAGCATATCGGCAGAACCTGATTTACTTGTGATACTTCTATTACCATGTTTTGCTACCACACAGCCCATAGATGATAAAAGTAGGGCAGATGTAGAAGATATATTAAAGCTCCCACTCTGGTCTCCTCCTGTACCAACTATATCAATGGCTCTATCTTGAAGTTCTTTAGAAATTGGTAGTTTAATAGAGTGTTCTCTCATCACTTGTGATGCTATGGCAATATCTTCGCTACTCTCACCTCTATTATATAGTTCAATTAAAAATTCTCTTGCTTCATTTACCTCTAATTTATTATTAAATAGTTTCTCAAATTTATCTCTATTACTCATCTTTATATCTCCTCTACAAATTTATTTTTTTGACTTTTTGGAATTGATTTGGTGGTGGGAATATCCAATACTTTATAAGATTTACTACCTTTGAGATACTCTATCACAATTTTATCTCCAATAGAGAGAGATTTAGATGCTTTTGCTTTGATACCATTTACAAATACTACTCCACTTTTGACCATATCTGTTGCTATTGTTCGTCGTTTTACTACATTTGTTGAACTTAACCATTTATCTACTCTCATAGTTTTGCCTTTTTATGTAATTATATCAAATTTTAGTAGGGATTAGATATACTATCAAAAATATTAAAGAGTAGAGGCAAAATATGTTCCAAGAAGAGTTAAAAAAGATTATAAAGAAATTATCGTATCCATTAAAAGATGATGATGCACTTAAAATTGCACTTAAAAGAAAGCTTACAAAAAAAGAGTTTAAGCTATTAGAGTTTAGAGTTTATAATGCCACGGCACAAGAGATGCAAGATAAATTGGGTGTAGATAAAGATAGACTAGAGGAGATAGAAAAAAGATTAATTCAAAAACTAAACTTTGAAAAAATCAAGCATGGGTTGATGGTTACAAAAGATTAATATATCGTATGCATAATATATTTTTATTAGAAGATGACTCCAATCTAAATGAGACTATTGTAGAATTTTTAGAGGATAATGGATATGGTGTGCAAGTTGCTTATGATGGACTTGAAGCTAAAGATATATTATATGAGAGTAAGTTTGATATACTTCTTTTAGATATAAATGTACCAAATATTAATGGATTTGATATACTTAGAGATTTTAGGGCAGATGGCAATACTACCCCTGCTATATTTATCACATCTCTTAATGCTATTGATGATTTGGAAAAGGGGTTTAATGTGGGTTGTGATGATTATATTCGTAAACCATTTGAACTCAAAGAGCTACTCCTTAGAGTAGATACCCTTATCAAAAAATCATTTTCACAAACAAGACAAAATATATTAGATATTAGTGATACTCTAAAGTATAATATAGATGATAATACCTTGCTACTTGATAATAGTAGCGTTTCATTGGGTAAAAAAGAGTCTATATTGCTAAAAATATTTATGAAAAATATTGACAAGATATTAACTCATGAGTATATATATAGCAATATATGGGGGTTTGATGAGACTCCAAGTGAAGCATCACTACGGACATATATCAAAAATCTAAGAAAGATAATAGGGAAAGAGAGCATTGTTAGTATTAAAAAACAGGGTTACAAATTCAATATTAAATAGTGAGAGAAAATCACTTTTAAGATTTTTGACTCTATATATTTTGATGAGTACAGTTGTAATTTTACTGCTATCAATATTTTATTATCAATATCAAGATAAATTAAATCTAGCAAATCATAGAACACAATTATCTACCTATGCACATGATTTGATAAGAAGACTTAAACGAACTCACCATTTTTTTGACCAATCACAGATATATCCACGAGATAATAGATTCAAATCTGCTATATATGATATGGAGTATATTAATATATTCTCTATCTTAGATGAAAAAAAGGTATATTTTCATAAAGAGATATATAGAATTAACAGTAAAATTCATTTTGTAAAAGTATTGGATAATTACTATTTAGGTGCTAAATATCTGATTATTGAAGTAGATGATATTGATGATTGGATAGATGAGGTTATTAAAAATATTATTTTATATGGAGTTGTAGCACTTTTACTTTTGGCTCTTTTTGGTCTATATCTCTCACGACTGTTTCTAAAGCCTATGAGAGATTATTTAATGCTATTAGATACATTTATCAAAGATACTACACATGAATTAAATACCCCTCTTAGTGCAATTTTGGCAAATATTGAGATGATGGATAGAGAGGTTATGGTAGAAAAAAATATTAAAAAGCTCCATCGTATTAATATAGCTGCCAAAACTGTATCTACAATCTACAATGATTTGACATATCTAGTACTCAAAAGAGAAAATGCTTCATATAATATAGATATTAATATGCAAGATATTATATATGATAGAGTAGAGTATTTTGATATATTAGCAAGTTCCAAAAAGATAGAGTTTAGAATAGATTTAGAACCTATAATATTATATATTGATAAAGAAAAAATTACTCGTGTAATTGATAATCTTATATCTAATGCTATTAAATACAATAAAAGAGGTGGATTTATTGATATAATATTAAGAGATAAATATCTTGTTATATCTGATAGTGGTATAGGGATAGAGGAGAGTAAAATACCTTATATATTTGATAGATATATGAGATTTAATCAAAGTGAGGGTGGATTTGGAATAGGTTTAAGTATTGTCAAAGATATATTAAATGAGTATCATATATCTATAGATGTAGAGTCTCAAATAAATATAGGTACAAAAATGGTATTAAGATGGTAAAAAAAGTAGTAATTTTTATAATTATATTATCTAATCTATACTCCCAAGATATATATCAAAAGAGTTGTGTAGAGTGTCATAAATCTCTTCCTGCATCACTACAACGAATGTTTATGAATTATCTTTTAGTTTATAGTGGAGAAGAGAATGTCAAAGTAGGATTATTTCACTATATTCGTTATCCACATAAAGATACATCTGTAATGTCTAAACTATTTATAGAGACAATTGGTGTTAAAAGACCAATTCCTAGACATAAACTGAGTGATAAAGATTTAAAAGAGGCAATTGATATATATTGGGAAAAATATAAAGTTTTTGATAAAATCAGATAAATTTCACAATAATTTCACAATTATAAGATATTATTCTCTCATATCAAATTTAAGGAGATAATATGACAAAATTTACAAAATTAGCTGTTGCTGCACTATTCGCATTTGCAGTAGTAGGTACAACAGCGTCTGCTGATGCTAACAAAGGTAAAAAACTTTATATCAAAAAATTAAAAGCTGACTGTGGTTTTAGTGGTGCTAAATTCGCTGGTAAACATACACAAGATGAGTGGGAATCTATCAAAGAAGCTGGTAAAATGGTAGATGAAGTTAAAAAATTATGTCCAAAAGCTACAAAGTTCAAAGCTAAATATGCTCCAGATGTATATGATTTCGCTTATGAGTTTGCTTCAGATTCAGGTAATGTACCTAGCTGTTAATCACTCTTTAAAATTAGATAATAAAAATTAAAACAAACTAAAAGGAATTTAAATGAAAAAAATTGCAATCTCTATGTTATTTGCTTCGGCAACTCTATTAATGGCTGATGGTGCTGCTTCGTATGCTAAATGTGCTGGATGTCATGGTGCTAAAGGTGAAAAATCTGCTCTTGGTAAATCTGCTGTAATTACAGGTCAAGATGCTGCTAAAACAGTTGAACAACTTAACGGTTACAAAGCTGGAACTCTTAACCAACATGGTATGGGTGGAGTAATGAAAGGTCAAGTTGCATCTTTAGATGACGCTGGAATCAAAGCATTAGCTGATTATATCGCTACATTGAAGTAAGTTCTATAAAGATGGGTTTTCCCATCTTTACTATCTAATCTAACTCTTTTAATTTTTCATCATAAACACTATTAATATTATCTAACTCTTCACTAGTAACCTCTAATTTTTCAAATAACTCATCTACCTCTTTTTGATTTTTACCTATCTCTTGTGAGAGTTCTATTATTTTAGAGTTATCATTACTATTTGATGCTATTACTAATTTCTTATTATCATTTTCTATCAGTTCTTCCAATTTTACAATTCTATTTTCACAAAACTCTATCTCTTTTTTATATCTACTACTCTCTTTACTTCGTTTTTGGATTATCTCACTTCGTAGTTTTTTTCGCTCTTTTTTATCAATTTTAGGTTTCTCTTTTTTAGGTTTTTCTATAC
>JAMOOX010000153.1 GCA_027065045.1 Campylobacteraceae bacterium
TACATCTTTAATAAAACCTTTTAAATCTTCATCTTTTACATCACTAATATCAAAATCCATATAGTTATCATCTGATAATAATAGATAAACTCTTTTTTCATCTTTGTTTATAAAAATCTTTAAAATATCTCTTGTTTTTTGCTTTGATAATCCTAGAAAGAATAAACTAAAAAATAGTACCAAAAATATTATTATGCCAATTATCCAACTCATTTAAATTACCAATTCAACATCATCTCTCTTCAAGTGCTATTTGCCGTTTTTTTATCCCTGTAAATATCATATAAAATACCACAAACATCAAAGCAAATCCAACAGTAGCCAATAACGGTACTATTGGATGATGATCTTTATTTATGATCCCTATGAGCATATACCCAATACTACTAAATATAAGTTGTAGCATAGATAGAAATATCACAGTTTTTTGAACATTGTTTTCAAAAAACTTTACAAGTATATGGTGTAAGTGTGTTTTATCTGGAGAAAAAGGTGATTTCCCTCTTCTAATTCGTCTTATCATCACTATAAGAGTATCTAGTATAGGGATAGCTGCAAGATATAGTATAACTATAGGATGGATATATTTTATACTTAAAACTGCCAATATACTGATAATAAACCCTAAAGACAAACTACCGCTGTCACCCATAAATATCTTTGCTGGATGCCAATTTAAAAACATAAATCCAACAATACCAGCTATACTAAACGATGACAACACCACCATAAGATGATCACTATGCTCTAAACCTATCATAAGAAAAAAACTAAGTATAACTACAGAGATACTGCTAGAGAGTCCATCTATACCATCTATAAGATTTAAAGCATTGGTAAATCCAGCTAATGCAAACATAGTAAAAAAGAGTGCGACTATAGAGTTCAGACTTAGCTCATACCCAAACCATACACCTAAATTATCTATAGTAGTCCCATATACCCACATCAAAAATACCGCTATAAATATTACGATAAACTTCCACCTAGCAGATACTTCATATCTATCATCTACAACCCCTATACTAAACACCATA
>JAMOOX010000154.1 GCA_027065045.1 Campylobacteraceae bacterium
CTTGCACTAAATATGCCAAAAGAGACAAATGCTTGTTACTCTTGTCATAAAAATGATAGGACTATGAAAACTTTACAAAATGATTTAGAGAAGTGGGGTATGGTAGGTTGGGATAAAAGATAGGAGAGTTCATATTTGATTAATATAGATTTAATATAATCATCAAAAAGCAAAAGGCAAACTCTATGGCAAAACAGACTATATTATTATTAGAAGATGATTTAGCTTTAAATGATACTATCAAGCAGTTTTTGGAACATAGAGGATATAAGGTGTTTTGTGCTTTTGATGCCTTTGAAGCCAAAGATATTTTATATGAACAATCTATTGATTTAATGCTTTTAGATATTAAAGTACCACATCAAAATGGTTTTGATTTTTTATTGGAGGTGCGAAATAGTGGAAATGAAGCTCCTGCTATTTTTATCACCTCTCTTAATGGTGTAGAAGATGTTACAAGAGGATTTGATGTAGGGTGTGATGATTATATCCGTAAGCCTTTTGCACTCAAAGAGCTACAAGTAAGAGTAGAAGTGCTTCTAAAACGACACTTTGGCACACTAAAAGAAGAGATTGATTTGGGTAATGGTTATTTTTTTGATGTCAAGGAGCTATTATTAAGTAGAGATAATCAAAAAATAGCTCTCAAAAATAAAGAGATAAAACTACTATCACTATTTTTAAAATATCAAAATAGACTTTTGAGTTATGAAGATATATTTAAAGAGTTATGGTTTTATGATGAGACTCCAAGTCATGGAAGCCTTAGAGCTTATATTACAAGACTTCGTAACTATTTGGGTAAGAGTAAAATTGAAACTATCAAAAATATAGGTTATAGATATGTTAGCTAGTGAAAAACGGAGTCTATTTAGATTTTTAGCTATCTATCTAGGTTCTACATTTTTACTATTTTTTATAGCTTCAATTATATTTTATAATCATCAAAAAGATAATATCATAGATACCCAACAAGATGAACTAAAAGTAGAATCTAATCACATAATACAAAAACTAAGAAAACTCCACCATCAATTTAAAACACCACTTATATATCCATATAAAAAGCCATACTATTCAGCAATATATAATAGCAACAAAGAGTATATATATGGCTCATTTAAACCATCTTTGATATTATGGGATAGAGAGTTTTATATTGATAATAACTCTATCTTTTATATACAAAAGGTTGAACCATACTATTTAGGTGCATCATATCTAATTATAACCCAAAAAATAAGGTATGATGAGATAGTAACACTACAAAAAAATCTTATAATATTTTTATTAATAGCAGGACTATTTTTTACATCATTAGGTATATTTTTGAGCAAACTCTTTATCGCACCAATGAGAGATGCAATGAGAAGAGTAAATAGATTTATAGAAGATACCACTCACGAACTAAACACCCCAATAAGTACAATTCTTACAAATATAGAGTTAATTGAAACCCTATATGATTGCGATGCACAGGAGGAGATGAGAAGAATAGAGATTGCTTCAAAGACTCTAAGTAGAATATATGATGATTTGACTTATCTAAAACTAAATCACAACTATCATCGTGTAGTAGAGGCTATTGATATAAAAGAGTTATTAGAAGAGAGATTATTATATTTTCATAGTATGATAGAGGCTAAATCAATAGAATTAGATAAAAGTATAGAAGATATAACTATTAATATGGACAAAAACGATGCCTTGCGTCTAATAGATAATCTATTATCTAATGCTATTAAATATAATCAAAAGAATGGAAAAATAGTTATTAAATTATCCCAAAATCATCTCTCTATCTATGATAGTGGAATTGGTATCAAAGAAGAAGATTTAACCAAAATAGTAAAGAGATTTAGCCGTGCAAATAATAGCGAGGGTGGATTTGGAATAGGATTAGATATTGTAGGACAAGTAGTCAAAGAGTATAATTTTGAGTTTTATATAGACTCAATATATCAAAATGGTACAGAGGTAAAAATAGTATGGTAAAAAAGATTTTAATAATAACAAGTATAACTATAATTGCCACAGCAACCCCATCAAAAGTATTAAAAAATAGATGTCTAAATTGCCACACCCAACAAAAAATCCCAAGTGAATTGATTTATAGACGATATTTAATGAGATATAGCACTTATGATAATATGAAAACAAGAGTATTAAGCTATCTAAAAAACCCTCAAATAGAAGCCTCAATTATGCCAAAACAGTTTTTTTTAAAGTTTGTAATGAAAGAGAGACTAGATATAAATGATACCCTATTAGAAGAGGGTATTGATGAGTATTTAAGATATTTTGATGTAAGTGGTAAATTAGAGTTAGAGTAATTAAAATATGTTATAATTACAACCAATAACTTACAAGGAAAAAATAAACAATGAAATATAAAAAATCTGGGTTTACTCTAATAGAGCTATTAGTAGTAATCGTTATTATTGCACTACTATCATCTCTAGTTGCACCAAAGTTTTTTGGTAAGCTTGATAATGCAAAAGTCAAGACAACAAAAGCACAGATTGAGATGTTATCAACTACTCTTGATGCATTTAGACTAGATGTAGGAAGATACCCAACAGTAGAAGAGGGGTTAAAGGTATTATGGGTAAAGAGTTCTGATATTAAAGGTTGGAATGGTGCATATTTACCAAAAAAGGTAAAAGGTGATGCGTGGGAGAGAGAATTTATATATAAAGTCCCTGGTAAAGATGGAAATCCTTATGATTTATACTCTCTTGGTGCTGATGGTGAAGTGGGTGGAGAGAAAGATAAGGCTGATATTTCTATATGGGAGTAAATCAAACATTAGAAGATATACTATTAGATAATGGTACTTGTAGCAGTGAAGATATTGCACAAGCTAATAGTATATTAGAGGAGTATGGTGGTAATTTAGGTAATATTTTATTAAACCTTGGAGTTATTTCAGAAGATACTCTTATTGGTGCTTTGGCAAAGCAGTATGATTTGGGATTATTAAAAGAGTTTGATAATAAACCTAAACATATATCTACAATTCCAAAAGGATTTTTATTAAAACATAATATATTTCCTATATATGAAGATGAAAAAGAGTTGGTATTAGCACTTCATAATCCTCTACAATTAGGAGCAATATCTACTATATCTCAATTAGCCAAAAAAAGAACCAAAATATTAATAGCCTCTAATGAGGAGCTAAATGATATTAGAGATATGTATGAAGAGGATAGTGATGATGAGAGAGAAGAGATATTTGAAGATGAGATAGATAAACTCAAAGAGTTAGCCTCTGAAGCCCCAGTAATCAAGCTTATTAATAATATTTTTACCAAAGCATCTCAAAGATTTGTATCTGATATTCACTTTGAATCATTTGCCAAAGGTATGAAGATAAGATATAGATTAGATGGAATATTAAAAACAGTAGATACAATCCCTCAAATGCTCAAACAAGCAGTAACAGCAAGATTAAAACTAATATCTAAAATGAATATAGCAGAGAGTAGATTACCACAAGATGGAAGAATTACGATTAAAGTAGCAGGAGAAGATATTGATATTAGGGCTTCAAGTGTGCCAACGGCATTTGGAGAGAGCTTTGTACTAAGACTGCTATCAAAAGATAATATATCACTAGAGATTGATAAATTAGGACTACATCAAGATAATATAACCCTACTTAAATCACTATTAGCCAAACCAAATGGAATACTACTCACCACAGGTCCAACAGGAAGTGGTAAGACATCAACTCTATATGCTTGTCTAAACTATATAAATAGTGATGCAACAAAGATTATTACAGTAGAAGACCCAGTAGAGTATCAATTAGAAGGTATTAGCCAAATTCAAGTAAAAGAGTCTATTGATTACACATTTGCCAAAGCACTTCGTTCAATCTTACGACAAGACCCTGATACTATTATGATAGGTGAGATTAGAGATGGAGAGACAGCTCAAATAGCAGTCCAATCAGCCCTCACAGGACACCTTGTATTATCTACTCTTCATACCAATTCAGCATTAGGTGCAATTAGCCGACTTAGTGATATTGGAATAGAGTATTATCTACTTAAATCATCTATTGTAGGGCTTATGGCTCAACGACTTGTACGAAAATTATGTGATAACTGTAAGCAACCAATTGAGTTAGATGAGAATATTGTAATAGCTTATGGATTAGATAAACTATTGGATAAAATTGGCACACCTTTAAACCCATGTAAAGAAGTTGGGTGTGAAGAGTGTCAATATAGAGGATACAAAGGACGACTACCAGTAATAGAGATAGTCCCATTTGATGATAAACTAATGGCACAATTTGATAAGAGTTTGGATTTTAAAGATATTAAATCACTAGGTTATAGAGATTTAAAAGATGATGGATTATTAAAGTTTTTAGAGGGTAAGACTTCATTAGATGAGGTTTTAAGGATTAGTTGATGAATAGAGTCTTATACAAAGCCCTCACACCATCAAAAGAGCAGGTAAATGGGATTTTTAATGGTAGTGATGATGAGTTTAAAAAATTTGTAGTAGATAAAAAGCTTATAGTTTTAAGCTTTAAAACAGAGACTAAAAAGCTTAAAAAAGGCAAACTTACTCAAGATGATTTTTTATCTATGATAGAAGAGCTTTATTATTTGGTCAAGTCTGGAATGTCTATTGATAAGGCTCTTAAACTTTTAGTTACCACTGCATCAAAAGATGCTCAAATAAAGCTATTAAATATGATACTCAAAGATGTAAAAGAGGGTACTCAACTCTCCCTTGCTCTCAAAAATTCATTAGATAGTGAGGGTGTAAAGGTAGATGCTCTAAGTATTGGATTTATAGCCACAGCAGAAGAGGTGGGAAATCTCAAAGATGGACTACTACAACTCTTTGATTATCTAATATTTCAACAAAAAATTAGAGGAGATATTAAACAAGCCCTATCATATCCAATGTTTTTGATGGGTATGAGTGTAGTTGTGTCATTTTTGATATTTTTTCTAATTATTCCTAAGTTCTCTACCATATTCTCACTAGAAGAGTTTGAACGACTTCCATCAATATCTTATGGAGTACTAAGCCTTGGTACTTATCTCAATGATAATATGGCACTTGTTATGAGTATAATTATAGGAGTTGTATCTCTTATAATATTTTATATCAAAAGTGTAGGTATTAATTGGCTAAAAATATTTTATAATACCCCAAAACTCAAAAGCCTTGTAATTGATATTCAACTCTCTATTATATATGGAGCATTATCAAATATGTTAAATGGTGGATTAGAGATTGATAGAGCATTAAGACAACTAAGTAAGATAAAATTACTAGATGATATAAATGATTTAATATCAAATACCCTAACAGAGATAAAACGAGGAGTAAAGCTATCAGAAGTCTTTGCTCTAAGTTCTATAATCCCACCAAGTGATATAGCCCTGCTTTATGTAGGAGAGAGTAGTGCATCTATGCCTGAGATTTTTAAATCACTATCAACAAGACATGCCAAATCATTTAATCAAGGAACTAAAAAAATATTAGCTATCCTTGAACCTGCTGTAATTGTAGCATTAGGTATATTTATTGCTGTAATTATTGTAGCTATTATGTTGGCTGTTATGAGTATATCGGATATTGCTGGGTAATATATCCAAATAACCCAAAACTATGCTATAGTACCCCATGAAAAAAGATGTAGTAAGCAAAGAAACAATCAAAATAATAGCCCAAGATATATTATATATTAAATATAGATGTAAAAGATATAAAATTTATAGATAAAGAACTCCAAAGAGTAGAAAAAAGAGAAGCAGATATAGTAGCAAGATGTAAAATAGAAGTAACTAATCACCCCTAAAACATAATTTAATCTAATTTCAATATAATACCACATAAATGAAAAATATAAAAATTAAGCAAGAGTTTGCAATAAAGAAACCATCAGAATTAGATAAGTTAAGTCATGAAGAGTTGCTAAAATATATCAAAGATTTACAAAAGCGACTAGTCAAAGAGAAACCAAAGAAGAATTCAACTAACTCAAGTATTGCCCTAGCAACAAATATGACAAAATCTAAAAAGAATCAAAGTCTAAGAAAGAGAAGTAATAAAAAAGTTATGAAAGAACTGAAATCACTAATTCAAGAGGCAATGATTGACCACAAAGAAAATTTTACAATAACTCAAAGTAAGTGTTAGATAATATATTAGCTACAATATTTACAAATCCAACTTCTCCCACTTATACCCACTCCAAGAACCAATATTAGAGCCTTTTTGTAGTGTATCTTCAAGTTCATCTAAAAAAATATCTCTCTCTACTACCTCTCCACCCATACTAATTAGGTGGTCTGTGGGTAGTTGGCAATCTATAAAATCATATCTATCAAGATATAATACATCTCTTAGGGCTTTTAGGGCTATTTTTGAGCCATCTTTGGCAAGTGAGAACATAGATTCACCAAAAAATGCTTTGCCTATTGATAATCCATATAATCCACCAATTAGAGTATTATCTTTATATACCTCTACACTATGGGCAAATCCCATATAGTGAAGTTCTAAATAAGCATCTATAATATCATCTGTTATCCAAGTACCATTTTGTTCAAATCGTTTTATATTACGGCAGTGTGATATTGTAGATAAGAAATCATTATCAAATTTCACCTCAAAATTACCATTTCTAAGAGTTCTTCTAAATGATTTACTTACTTTAAAGCTATCAAGATATATAAGTAGTCGTGGGTTTGGCGACCACCACATAATTGGGTCATCTTTACTAAACCAAGGGAATATTCCTTTGCGATATGCCCCTAATATTCTATTGGGATTTAAGTCGCCTCCATGGGCTAATAATCCCTCATCAGAGGCATATCGTGGATTTGGAAAGGTATGGTCATATCTACTAAGTGGTTGTATCAAAACTAAAAACCTCTAAATTGAAACTCTAATTTATTATCATCTAATGATACTATTACCTCTCCACCACTCTTAAGTGAACCAAATAAAATCTCATCACTAAGTTTCTCTTTTATCTCTTTATCTATTACTCTTGCTATATTTCTCGCTCCATAAGTATCACTATAACCATTTTTTGCTATATACTCTTTTGCTTTTTTCTTGATAGTTATAGTTATTTTTTTATTTGATAAAAGTCTATTTAATTTATCTACTTCTACATCTACAATAGAGATAATATCTTCAAGTTTTAGATGATTAAACTCTATAACACCATTTAATCTATTGATAAATTCAGGGGCAAAAAACTCTTTGATAGCTTTTGAAGTTTTATCAAAACTATTTTTTTCAAACCCCATAACAGATGGCTCTTTTGTGCCGATATTTGATGTCATTACCAAAATTACATTTTTAAAATCACTCACTACACCATTATTATCTGTAAGTTTTGCTCCGTCCATTACTTGAAGTAAGATATTCATAATATCAGGGTGGGCTTTTTCTATCTCATCTAATAATAATAATGTATGGGGGTGTTTTTTGATAACTTCGGTTAATAATCCACCCTGTTCATATCCTACATACCCAGGTGGTGAGCCTATTAATCTACTAACTGTATGACTCTCCATATACTCACTCATATCAAGCTTTTCAAAATGAATATCAAGAACATTTGCTATCTCTTGAGATAGAGCAGTTTTTCCTACACCTGTTGGACCTACAAACAAAAAGCTTCCTATTGGGCTATTTTCTTTGTTTAATCCTGCATAACTTCGCTTAATTGCTACGGCTACATCTTCTATTGCATGATTTTGTCCTATGATTTTAGCCTCTAATTTTTGGCTAAATTTAGCTAATTTGGTTGTATCATCTATACTAATTACAGATGATGGGACTTTGAGTATTTTAGATATTGCCTCTTCTATATCTTTGGAATTTATCTCAATATTTTCTCTACCTTGTAGCATAAAAGATGCTCCAACCTCATCTATAATATCCATAGCTTTATCAGGCAGAAACTTATCATGGATATATTTAATAGATAAATCCACAGCACTAATTAGTGCTTCATCGCTAAATTTGATTTTATGATACTCTTCATATCTCTCTTTGACTCCATATAAAATAGTTAAGGTATCTTCTCTACTTGGTTCTTCTACATCTACTTTGGCAAATCTTCTTGATAGGGCTTTATCTTTGTCAAAAAAGTTTCTATATTCACTATAAGTAGTAGCTCCAATACACTTAATATCTCCTCTAGCAAGAGCAGGTTTCAGTAGATTTGATGCGTCCATACTTCCACCACTTGTAGCACCTGCACCTACTATTGTATGAATTTCATCTATAAACATTATAGAGTTTGGTATCTCCTGAAGCTCACTCAATACTCCTTTGAGTCGTTTCTCAAAATCTCCTCTATATTTACTACCAGCAATTAATATACCAATATCAAGTGAAAAGAGCTTGGCATCTTTTAATACCTTTGGGACTTTACCCAATGATATTTGAAGTGCTAACCCCTCAGCAATAGCAGTCTTACCTACTCCTGCTTCTCCTACTAATAGAGGATTATTCTTTTTTCTACGACAAAGAGTCTGCATAACTCTATTTATCTCACCCTCTCTACCAATAACCTCATCAATCTTACCATCATTAGCAAGTTTAATCAAATCTATTGTATATTTATCAAGGTTACTCTCACTTTTATTCTCATCTTCTTTTGAGGTTGAAGTAGTAGAACTATGAGATATAAAATTTAGAATATCTAATCTCTCTATACCCTCTCTCTCCATTAATAATAGAGCAAAAGAGTTTTTTTGAGTAAATATAGATAATAACATATCTCCAATAGATGCCTCTTTTGCTCCTGAAGAGTTGATATGTAACATCATAGAGTTTATAGCTTTTGATAGAGATACTGTCTCTATTGGGTCAATTGCCTTTTCAAGAGTGGGTAGAGTATCTATAATATGTTCTGCCATCTCCTCTCTCATTATATCAATATCTACCTCTAATGCTTCAAATATATCTCTTCCATCACTACTATTTAAGATTGATAGAAATATATGTTCTATGGTAATATATTCGTGCTTATGTTCTTTGGCATAATCTACTGAGCTTTTGAAAACTTTGTTTAATGCTACACTTATCACTACTCCTCCTCCATTGTCGCAAGAAGTGGGAACTCATTATCTTTTGCTAATTCTAAAACTTGTTCCACTTTTGTTTGGGCTATTTCGTGAGTATATACTCCACATACTCCTTTGCCTTTTTGATGAATATCCCACATTATCTTCTCTGCTTGTTCTATACTTTTGTGAAATATATCACTAAGTATCATTACTACAAACTCCATAGTAGTATAATCATCATTATGTAATATTACTTTATACATAGATGGTTTATCCAAAGCTAGTTGGGACTCCACCTCTTCATTAATTTTTGGCATTAATTATTCCTTATTAATTCTAATGTTATTATTATACTTAAAAATTCTTCTATAACAATCCAAACCTATTAATAAACTCTTCATCAATATCAATAAGCCCTTTTTCTTGAAGTCTATCAAGTGTAGATTTATCACATAGAGTATCTTTTGGCCACTCTCTATCATAATTATCAAGCTTATTTTTATTAGTTGCATCAACTGCTATAAATGGTGTTAATGTTATATCTCTTGAAGCATCAATATTATTAACTACTCTCCAAACTAGCATATAAGCATTATCAATAAAGTTTGAACTACTATCTACCACCACTAATACTTTGATATGATTTTGAAGGGAGTGTAGATTTTTAATTACTTTTTGTTGTGAAGTTGTTTTATCTACTGATATTACACAAATTGGATTTTTGGTATCTATCATATACTGTTTAAGTCCTATGATTTGAGTATCTAACTTTTGGGCTTTGTTTAATAACTCTTTATCATCTAAAGGCTCTTTTATACCATCTTCTATTGGAGTACTTGTAGCATCAATTCCCAATTTTCCACCCACCAAAGTCTCAGGGCTAGAGTGGTCTAGGGCATCAACTATTCCCTCACTAATTAATATATTTTTGGGAGTCAAACGATTTAGAATATATTTTGTAATAGATATATCATCTTCAAGACTAGGTGCATCTTCATTTACAAATATGGCATGTTTTACAAAGCTCATCTGTCCTATTCCCCAAAAAGCGTGCATAAATTGTTTGGCATGACCTTTATAACGAGTCTTCATTTTGGCTAATATTAGATTATGAAATACTCCATTTTCAGGCATATAGTAATCTATTAATTCAGGAGTAGTAGTCTGTAAAAGTGGCTTAAATATTCTCTCTGTTGCCCAACCCATATATTTATCTTCTAATGGTGGCTTACCAACAACAGTAGCTACAAATGATGGCTTCTTTTTCATAGTAATTGTCTCAACCTCCATTACTGGGTATGGCTCTTTGAGTGTATAATATCCCGTATGGTCACCAAAAGGACCCTCTATCTCCATCTTATTAACATCTACAAACCCCTCAATTACAATATCTACATCTCGTGGAATATAAATATTATTTGTAATTGATTTTACAAGTTGAGCATTTTTACCTCTAATTAATCCATATAATAAAAGCTCAAATATACCATAAGGTAGTGGTGCTTGACCACACCAAATATATAATGGGTCTCCTCCAATAGCTATTGAAACTGGCATTTTAACATTTGCCTCTTTGTATTGGTCAAAAAAACTTGAAGCATCTTTATGAATTTGCCAGTGCATTCCAAGATGTGTTTTATCATACTGTTGGAGTCTATACATTCCAAGATTTTGCATAGTCCCATCAAGGCTAGTTGTATAGACTTGTCCCATAGTAATAAATGCCCCACCATCTTCACTCCAAGTCTTGATAATAGGTAGTTTATCTAAATCTACTTCATCTTTTGGGATTATCACATCTTGTGATTCACCTTTGAAGTTTAATCTCTTTGGAAAAACATTTTTAAGTGAAAATAGTTGCCCCATCATATCAATTTTGCCCATAAAATCTTTGGGTGGTTTCATTTTGAGAAGTTTCTCTATTTGAGAGGCTATATCATCAGGTGCTTTATCAAATATCTTTTGAGTTGTCTCTTTTGAAGCAAAAACATTCATCAAGACAGGCATATCATACTCAATATTTTTAGCCTTGTTTATTGGATTAGTAAATAAAAGTGGTCTTGAATTATCCTGTTTTACCTCAATATAAGCAATATGAGGAATTTCAAGCTCTACATCTAGTGGTTCATCAATTATTTTTAAATCTGCATTCTCTTCTAGCCATTTTATAATATTTTTCATTTTATTCCTTTTATTATTAGATTTCTTTTAAAACTCATAGGAAGTAATGACTTCAGCCTCACCAAAATCTGTAGTTAAAGTTTCTAGCTTTTATTCTATTCCAAATCGTTTCATTTGTACTTGCCTGAAATTTAAAATAGCTATATACAATATAAAGTTGTTTAAACTCTTACATACCTTTATATTCACAATAATTCTTTGCATTTGGATTCCATATATTCATTGTTGGTTTATCTTTAAGTAGTGCTAATAATCTATCTTTATACTTTTGAATACCTTTGATTTTAATCACTTTGGTTTTGAATATATCTACCTCTCTATACTTTTTGGTAGCTATTTTAATATGTCTTGCAGGATTGACGGCTTTTCCTCTTTTGTATAATCCAAAGTGTAGATGAGGTCCTGTGCTTCGTCCTGTACTTCCTACATAACCAATTATTTGACCTTTTTTGACACTACTTCCTCTTCTTGCACGGAGTCTGCTTTGGTGTGCATATAGTGATACAAATCCACCTCCATGAGAGATTTTAATAACCTTACCATATCCACCCATCCAGCCAGAATAAATTACCTTGCCATCTCCTGCTGCTAATATTGGTGTACCTCTTCTTGCTCCAAAATCTATCCCAAGGTGTGGTCTATATCTATGTAAAATTGGGTGGTATCGTTTGTAGGTAAATCTTGATGTAATTCTAATATGTCTTAGTGGCATTCTCATTTTATCATATATAGCAATTTTTCTACTTCCTACTTTATATCTAATAACTTTACCACTATCACTAAATTTTTCTCCATCTTCATTTACAAATACAAAATGCTTTTTACCACGAGTTTCAAGCATTGCACTTGTAATAATTGGGTCGCTAATTGGCTTTCCTAATCTACTCCTTTGAGTATAAAAAAATGCCATCATATCACCTTTTTGTAACTTTTTAAAATTAATATTTTTTCTATTTTTAAAAAGTTTTCCATAATATAAAGCAAGAGAAGCGTAATTGAGTTCTCTATTAATATCTTGTGATGGACTTTTGGTGATAGGTAATACTACTTTATACTCTGATTCTATAAATATAGTAGGAATAATATCAAATTTATACTCACCATTACTATGGTTTTGTGCAATTTGTATCTGCATCTCATCACCAATAGGAATAAGTGCTTGAATTAATTTATCATTATTATCTCTTAGTTCAAAAAAACTATCACCACTTTGAATTTCAAGCAGAAGTGTCTTATCTGATTGAGATATACCATCTAATAAAGTGTGTGGGATATTGTGTCGTTCTATATATTGAGCAAAAAGTTCACCCTTTTTCCAGTTCGTTTCTACTACTCTAGCACTATATAAAGAAGAAATTACTAAAATAGCAATTATTAGGCTTCTCATAAAACCTCCAAATTATTTTACATTTTTAGATAAAAAATTATAACTTAATTAGATTAACAGATAATTTCAGTTAATATTTGAATATGAATAAAAATGGTAAAAACAAAGAAAATGGCATAGGTATTATGATGATAATCTCTATTATATCAATAATGTTTGCCATAATCTCAATGGCACTAATCCAAACATATATAAATAAACAGATATATTATGAAAGTAGAGAACTTAGCCGTATCCAAAAAGAGTATGATATACTCAAAGTAGAAGAGATGGCTTTGACTCATAGTATTAATAAAGTAAGATATAAAAATCTTGTATTAGATATGATAAAACATTAATTTATAGTTTTATCACTATAAAATAGTCTCTCTATCTCATATATTTCATATCTTAGATTCTTAAAATATTGTGATAATTCACTACTATTTAATTTAAATATCTCTTCTAAGACTCGTGCAGATTCACCTATTCTATAAAAGTTTGCAATAATAATATCATCTATTGAGGTGCGATTTAGTTCGCTTGATATAGTTGAAGTTGCTACATCACCTAAAATATCTCTATTTTTAATTCTATTTTTAGAGTATGCTTTTTGAAGTGAGTGTCGCATTTTTTTGAGTTTAGAAGAGAGGAATTTATCATCGTATATAAATCTATTAATATCCTCTACGACTCTAATTCCCTCTCTTATTCTATTTAGATTGGCATCAATTAGACGCTCAATCTTAGTCATCACTCATAATCCCCAATAATTGAAGTAGAGCAATAAACATATTTAAAAAGTCAAGATACAATGAAACAGCAGCATCTACTGGTGAATCATAAGCACCATTTGCAATATTTTGTGTATCATAGATTGTAAATAGAGCAAATACTAACAGTACAACTGCACTAATAATAACATGTAAAATTGGACTATTAAAAATCAATACATTTAATACAGAAAGAATAATTACTGTAATAGCTGTAATAAACAGAGGCTTACCCCAACTTGAAAAATCTTGTGTAGAGTTAATAGCAAACATACTCAAACTTCCAAATAAAACAGATGTCATTAAAAAAGCATTACCAATTAAAGCACCTTTACCAGCGCCTATAAGCATTGCAAAAAGTGGTACTAAAGATACACCTGTAATAAATGTAAATACAAATAACATTGTCATATGAGCAGTTTTATTGCTTCTAGTCATATTAAAACCAAAAAATAAGATTGCTAATTCAGCTCCAAATATTATCCATTTCATACCTTGAACTGCCTCTGCAAAAGGCATAGTAAGATAAGCACCTAATGCTGCTGTTACCATACTTAGTGCTAATAGTTGATATGTTTGCTTCATAAATGCTACAGAAGCACTCTCATCTCTAACATAGACATTGCTATTAATAGCTGTTGTATTATCTCTTCGTTTATTGAAATCAATACTCATTTGTTTTCCTTAATTATTAAATTATTGTGCGATTATATCATTTAAAGTTTAATCATATCCCACCTATTATTAATCAATTTATACTCTTCTCTTATATGTAACTTATCTTTACCACCTTGCCAAAATTCTATCAATATTGGTTTGATAATATATCCACTCCAAAAAGAGGGAAACTCTAAACTTCCATCACTAAATTTAGCTATCATATTATCAAATTTAGCCTCTAATATGCTTCTAGCTGTAACAACTTGACTCTCCAATGAAATCCACTGAGATATATTTAAACCTTTTTTACGACTAAATATATATTTAGCCATATCTATCTTATTAATAACCTCTGCCTTACCCTCAATCTTAATCTGTTTATCAAGATTAAGCCATACAAAGTGAATTGCTACATTTGGATTTTGAGATATTTGAGATGCCTTTTTACTATCTTTATCAGAAAAAAATATAAATCCATTATTATCATAGCTTTTAAGTAAAACAGTTCTAATAGATGGAATATTATTATCTCCAACAGTGGCTAAACTAAAAGCATTTGGTTCTATTGTATTAGACTCTATTGCTTCATTAAACCATTGTTGAAATTTATTTAAGGGATGTATATTAATACCTTTCAAAGATTCTTATAACTCATTGAATTAATTTTCCTTTTAGATATTTTACTATTACATCACTAGCCTCTTCTACTGATAACTTATCTGTATCAATTACAATCTCTGCATATTGTGGTTCTTCATATACATCATTAATACCTGTGAAGTTTTGATACTCTCCTGCTATGGCTTTGGCATATTTACCCTTATAGTCTCTAGCTTTACAGCTCTCTATATCAGCTTTTATATAGACTACAATACTATTTTCTGTCATCTCTCTAATTGCTTTACGCGACTCTCTATAGGGTGAAACAAATGATGCTACAGTAGATATTGAGTTGTTTTGTAGAGTTTTGATAAGATGTCCTATACGGTGCATATGTCTATTTCTATCTTCTCTACTAAATCCAATATTTGGCACAACATCTCTAATATCTTTAGAATCTAATCTCTCTAATGGCATATCAAATTCTTCTAATTTTTCATATACTCTATTAGCAATAGTTGTCTTACCACTTAGAGGTAACCCTGTAAACCATAGATTAAATGGTTCTATCTTTTTGCGTCCCCATCTTACTTTGAACCATGCTCGTTCATGCAACCAATATAATCCAACCTTAATTACACTCTCTAACAACCCAGCAGTAATTGCTAAATCCAATCTACCAAAAAATAGATAAACGATTATAATAGTAGTTGTAGTTGCAACAACTCTCCAAGTGATACCTTTTAATATTGAACGACGATTTGTTTCTCTGTACATTATATTACTTTATGGAATGATTTATTTTACTATATTTTATCTAAAAAATTCTAAATATCTACCAAAATAAACCTACTTTTTACTCCCATTTCTGTCTCAATCCTAATATTCACTCCAATCTCATCACATACCTTTTTGAGACTCTTTGATACCTTACCATCTATTTTATTGTATTTACACGCATTGTTTATAAGATTATCTATTATGCGAGAAAATGCCTCTTTGTTGGAGTTGATTACTATATTTTCTACCTTAACTTCAAATGATGCTAGAGTGGTGTTTATATCTTTGAGTTGTGTAGTAAGTATTACCCTTATAAGATGATAATTGATTTGTTTATTACTTACTCAGTTATTATAATAGATACTCTTCTCTTTCCATGCTTTTGAATAATATCATAAAAAGTCTTAGCATTTTTGGGATGTAGTCTAATACATCCATGAGATGCTTTTCTTCCTAATCTACTAATACTTGTAGTCCCATGTATTGCAAATCCTCCTCTAAAAAATACAGAGTGTGGCATTGGTGCATTATCATATTTTTTGGAGTAGTGCATTCTTTGTAGGCTATATGGTTTGTATCTGCCTCTTGGTGTGGGGAATTTATATCTACCAGTTGATACTTTCCATTTATATAGCATTTTACTATTTGCATATAGAGTTAATCTTTGTGATGATATATCTACGACTGCTTTAATTTTTGAACCATAAGGGATATTTATAATATTATTAGATATTGGCTTTTCATAATAATCACGACCATTAATATCTCTAATCATATCTTCATCACTAAACTTATGGACTCTATTTCTATCTACATTTACTACTCTATTCTCTATTTTAGATTTATCATAATCTCTACTATTTTCAATATACTCATCTTGGTTTATTCTATCTAAATACTGCTCATCATTAAATTTATAATTTTGTGCATTTAGTATATTTATAAATAGTAAAACTATTAAAATTAATCTCATTTTATCCTCTTTTTCTATAGCTTAATGCTTCTAAAATATCTTTTTTTTCTATTAGTCTGTTTCCATTTATATCTGCAATACTTCGTGAGACTTTTTTGATACTAGCAATACTTCTATGAGTGAGTCCAAATTTAGCAATTCCACTCTCTAATATCTTAGAGGCATCATCACTTAATATACAAAACTCCTCTATCTCACTCTCTTTTAGTTTACCATTTAATCTATCTTGTCCCCTTGCTTTTTGTAGTTTAAAAGTCTCTATTACTTTATGGTGCATATCTTTGGAGGTTATATCTGATTTATCATCAGGAGAAATCTCTTGCATAGTTACAAAAATATCTATTCTATCTAAAAATGGGTCTGATAGTCTATTTTTATATCTTTTAATTTCAATATCACTACATCTACACTTATTGACTTTTGAGAGTAGGTTACCACAAGGACAAGGATTCATAGCACCTACAAACATCAAATCAGCATCATAAACTATTTTTGAATTAACCCTAGAGATATTAACTTTTCTATCTTGTAATGGTTCTCTCAATGCCTCTAAAAGTGGTTTAGCAAAGTGTGGTAATTCATCAAAAAATAGTATCCCATGATTTGCTAATGCTACTTCACCTATTCTAGCATTAGTTGAACCACCTCCAAATATTGAAGCACTTGTAGCTGTGTGGTGTGGGCTTCTTATCTCTCTTTTGGGGCTAAAATCAGGTGTAATTCCATCAAGAAACTTATGTTTGGCTATACTTAATATCTCATTTTTACTAAGTGGTGGCAAAATATCACAAAGCCTCTTAGCTACCATACTCTTACCACATCCAGGTGAGCCTTGCATCAAAAAGTTGTGCATTCCTACAGATGCTATAAGTGATGCTCTTTTGGCAATATTTTGCCCCTTAATATCATAAAAGTCATTAATATACTCCTCTTTATAAAAAAACTCTTCGCTATTAATAAATACTTTTTGAGCATCATAATCATAGCTAATAGACTCTCTATCAGTGCTATTTGTAGCTATTATCTCAATAGCCTGTGCCAAATAATCTACTGCAATAAACTCAATATCTGATATATGCCTAAGATGAAATAGAGACTCTTTAGGGACTATCGCTTTTTTGATTAGACCTTGTTCTTTGAGTGATAAAATCAGTGGAAATAACATAGAACTTGATTTAATCTTGCCATCTAATCCCAACTCTCCAAATACAAACATATCACTATCTTCTATATCTGCTTGATTTAATGCAATTAAAAGTGCAATTGGCAAATCAAAATGAGTACCACTCTTTTTAATATCACTAGGAGATAAATTAACAGTAATTTTAAGAGGAGGGAATGAGAAATCATTCGTAATAAGAGAGGCTTTTACCCTCTCTTTGGATTCTTGAATATCACTACTAGCAAGACCTACTACACTAAAAGCAGGTAGTCCTTTGGTAAAAGATGTCTCTACACTTATCACCTTAGCACTTAATCCATCTAATGAAGCACATTGAAATCTATTTATACGATTCATTTTTATATAGTTATCTCTTTAATATCAGCTATCTCTCTAAAACTTTTATATATAGATGCTACTGTATTTAACCTATTAGTTTGAATACTCGTATCCTCTACATTTACCATGACCTCATCAAAGTATCTATCAAGGTATGGTTTAAGGCTAAATAGTGCCTCTAAATGCTCTTTGTAACTATTATAATCTTTTGATGTTATCTCTATAAATTTATTATATAATTTACTTTCAGACTCATTTAATAGTGTAGTATCTACTTTTAATTCACTTGATAAATCAATATCTTTTGATATATTTGCTACTCTTTTAAATGTGCTAAATTGAGACTCAAACTCACTAGATTTTACAATACTCTCTAATGCTCCAACTTTTTTGAATATCTTATTTATATCTCTCTCACTAGAACTTAATACTGCTATCAATAGAGATGGATTTGATTTAAGTAGTTTATGTATTCTCTCTAATATAAACTCTTTTAGTTTATTGGTATCAAAGCTTTGATAATTTGGTGCTAAAGAGTCTATAATCTTATCAATATCAAATTCAATATCATTCTCTATTACCATTCTAATAATACCATTTACAGCTCTTCTAAGGGCATAAGGGTCTTTAGAACCAGTTGGAAGTTTGCCTATACTAAATAATCCTATTAGTGTATCTAACTTGATAGAGATAGATATAATAGAACTAAATAGAGATGATGGAAGTTCTGTCCCATCGCCTAAAGGCATATACTGCTCTTTTATAGCATTATATACAGACTCTTTCTCATTAGAGGCTTTTGCATAATAGTAGCCCATCAATCCTTGAAGTTCTGTAAATTCATAAACCATTTCACTTGTAAGGTCTGCTTTTGCCAAATTTATAGCACGACTAATATCATCTATATTACAGTTACATTTATCACTATATAGATTTGCTAGAGTAGTAGCAATTTTTTCTTCTCGCTCTATCTTATCTTTTAATGAACCAAGTCCGTCCATAAATTGGATTTTCTCTAATCCATCAGTAGATAATCCTCTATCTAAATCATTTTTATAAAAAAACATTCCATCTGCTAATCGTGGCTTTAATACTCTCTCATTCCCTGCTACAATTTTAGAGAAATCATCACAATATGAGTTGCTTACTACTATAAATTTATTGGTTAATTTATCATCATTAAATACTGCAAAATATCTTTGATGTTCTTTCATTGAAGTGATAATCACCTCTGGTGGAAGACTCAAAAACTCCTCATCAAAACTACCAATTAATGCCGTAGGATACTCTGTAATAGCTACAATTTCATCTAATAGAGATTTGTCTCTCTCAATAGTAATACCATACTCTGCTTCAATAGAGTCAAACTGCTTTTCTATTATCTCTTTTCTTTTTGATGCTTCTAATACTACTCCACCATTATCTAATATCTCTCTATAATCATCAATAGCACCCACTAATTTAGGCTCATAGCTTATCATTCTATGAATTTGTGTATGAGTACTACTCTCTACCCCAAATATAGATATTGGCACACTATGATAACCTAGCCTTACTTGTAGCCATCTAATAGGACGAATAAAGCTATCATCTCTATCTCCCCATCTCATCATCTTACCAAAGCTCATTGAAGCAATCCACTCTTTTATCATATCTTCAAGTAAAAGCTCTGTATCTTTACCTTTTATCTCTTGCTTATAATATAAAACCTCTTTAGATTTTTTAGTAGCTTGTGATAACTCCTCTATCTCTACTCCACACTTTTTGGCAAATCCAATAGTGGCTTTTGTAGGTTCTCCATCTTTAAAAGCCATAGCAATTGGAGCACCAAAATTTTCAATAATACTATCTTTTTGCTTTGATGGAATATCTTTGTGAATTAAAACCAATCTTCTAGGAGTATAAAAAAACTCAAAATCACATTTAAGCCCATAAGAGTCCAAAATCTTTGCCCAACTCTTCTCAATATTATCTACAATCTTAAGCAAAGGTATAGCAGGAAGCTCCTCTACACCTATCTCTATTAATAACTCTTTTTTCATTTTTTATCCTATTTTATCTTTTAAATTTTCTATTATCTCTTTTGCCAAAATATAAGCTAAATCAGGAGGTACAGCATTACCTACCATCTTATAACCAGCACTTAATTTACTATAATAAAACTTATATTCATCAGGGAAACTTTGCACTCTAGCACACTCTCTAATACTTAATCTTCTATATAAATCTTCACTACCCTCTACAAATCTTCGCTTATCTTTTGCTACCAATTCCATTTTTGGTGCTTGTGGGTGAAGTGGTGCATGTCTGCCACCTGCTTGAATTGTAAAAGATGGCTCATCCCAACCTCTTACACGATTTCTTGACATAAACATAGATGAAAATCCACCTATCATATATTCATGATTATCTATTTTACACTCACTAGCATTTGTATAGTTTTTCTCTTTTGCTGATATAACATTATCTTTTAAATTATCTATAACATCACTTAAAAATTGTTTTTTTACAAATTTTTGTGGAAATTTAAACTCTATATTCAAATCTTTTCTAAATCCTACAAAAAATATCCTCTTTCTATCTTGTGCCACACCATAATCTTTTGCGTTTAAAAGTTCAAATGATAAATTATAACCACTATCAATAAAATGATTTTTAATATTTTCTAATGCCTCACGATGCCTACTTCCCAACATTCCAGAAACATTCTCTGCCAAAAAGAATAGAGGTTTTTTATCTCTTAAAACTCGTATAAATTCAAAAAAGAGTTGCCCTCTATCATCATCTATTCCTCTTGACTTTCCTGCTTCACTCCAACTTTGACAAGGAGGACCTCCAATTAAACCCAAAGTTTGAGGAATATCTTCTGATGGAATATTTATAATACTTCGTCTATCTAACTTTGTATTGCTAAAATTCTTTTCAAAAGTTTCCCATATCTCTTTATCATATTCATTTGCCCAAATAGTATTAAATCCTGCTTTTTTAAAACCAAGATCTAAGCCTCCTGCACCTGCGAATAGGGATATTATTTGCATCTAATCTTTTACCTTTCCTTGTAATTCTTTAACTTCAACACTACTATTCTCTATCTTATTAATCATCTCCCTATCTTCAAAAGGCAAAGATTTATACTTTTCTAATGTCATTAAACAAATCAATTGAAACTGCTTACTCTCATCATATTGATATAAATAATCAAAAGTTTTATTAGGATTATCAATATGCCACATACCTCTAATTCTTAAATCTGTTATACCTAAAGGATCAACTTTTTTGACTTTTCCTAACTCTTTGGTTTCTGTGAACTCTACATCAGAAATACTATTAATACCATTTGAAATAGTATTTTTAATTCTTTCATAAATCTCTTTATCAGCACAAAAACAATCCCCATAAACTAACCATAATGATTTTAAACTGTTTTGTTTAATATATAATGCTATTGCACTATTTTTGGATTCTAATTTTTTAATCTCTATTGCATCACCATTTTTAAGCATAAGGTCTGGTGGATTATTTTTATTTCCTTGATATGAATATACTTTTACTAAGGCTTCTAAATTATTTATATCTTTAGGATTAAGAAAACTATTTTTTATATAATCTTCTAATCCTTCACCCATATTATTAGCTCTGTTATTACCTTGTGTGATAGTTTCTATCTCTGTTTGATAATTTTCTATGATATTTATAAAAGCTCTTAATATATTAGACATCTATTCTCCTCATCTCTCAAATTTTCTTATATTACTATTCCACTCACTCTTGTTTGGTTCTCTATTATAAGTAGTTACCTCATAAATATCATCACTAATATCCAATACCATAACCTCACTTAGATACTTCTCTCTAGCACAAACTTCACCAGAGTTTAGAAATAGTTTTCCATTAACATATTCTACCATAGCTTTATGAGTATGTCCTGATATTATTATATCACTATCAGGCGTCATATAGTGAGGGATATGCATTAATTTAAATTTTATATCTTGGATTTTAAAATAGTATGGTTCTTGCTTTATATTTATATGATTTAAGAGATGGTTATCATTATTACCTGCTACTATTACAAATGGTAAGTTTGTATCTTTTATAGCTTTAATATGCTCTTCTAATACAATATCACCTGCGTGGATTATATATTCTATATCACAAGATACCAAAAATTTTAATGCTTCATTATGAAGTTTGGTTTTGGTATGACTATCTGAAAGTATGCCTATTTTCATAATATTTTCCTTATTTAAATCTAATTTGTAGATTTAATTTAAAATAATATTTACTATTTTCTTTATAAATCTCAAATATTTTGTATCTACTTGAACTTGGACTATCTAATTTAATATTATCAATTAGATATAAAAAGCTATATAATTCCGACCACTCTCCTTTATTAAATCCCATAAGCTTCAAACTCCTCTAAACATTTATACATATATTTTGCCAACTCTTCTATTACTGGTATTGATACACTATTACCTAATTGTTTATATTGTTGAGTTTCACTTACATTTGATGGAAATGAGAAGGTGTCTTTTTTATTTTCCATAAAAGCATAATCTTTAAATCCTTGTAATCTTGCCCATTCTATAGGTGTCATTAATCTTATACCTTTATCATTTATAGGTGTTTTTTTACTACCAAACATTATTCCATAATATTCTGGTTTCTCTTGCAAAATTAAATTTCTTTCTTTTCCAGAACCACCTGTTGCTAAAATTGTATTAGATATTGGATTTTCTCCAATATTTACTATTTTATATCCAAATCCATTACCTTTTGCTTTATGTGTAGCTTTATGCTTTTCAAGTGTTTTAACATATTTTTCTGATAAATAATATTTAGCTGATACATTATCTTCTAGTAAATCATATAAATTATTAAAAATAGGCTTATCTTTCTTAGTTGGTAATTCATTAAATTTATAATTCAATGGAAGTAAATCATTTCTAAATCCCATAATATAAGTTCTTGTTCTTTTTTGAGGAAGTCCAAAATTTACAGTTTTTCTTAAAAATGATTTTGAATTATACTCTAATACTCCATTAATTTCATCTACTCCAACAATTTTATATCCTAATTCCTTAACTAATGTATCAATAATTATTTTAAATGTTTTACCCTTATCATGACGAAAAAGTCCTTCAACATTCTCTAATAAAAATGCTTTTGGATTTGTTCGTTTTAGTATATCAGCAATATCAAAAAATAGTGTCCCTCTTGTTGTATCTTTAAAACCTTTTTGTTTCCCAGCTATTGAAAATGATTGACAAGGGAAACCAGCTAATAAAACATCATAATTTAATGATTCAACTTTATTTTTAAATTCTTCACTTGTTACATCATTTAATGGATTTTCATTATATAAATGTTTATATGTCATACAAGCATATTTATCAATCTCTGCGGATAATAAATTAGAGAATTTATTTGTAAGTTCAAATCCTTTTCTAATTCCACCAATTCCACAAAATAAATCTATTGTTGTAAATTCTTTATTATACATATTTATTATTTTTTAAATCTGATTTGTAAATTTAATTTTAAATAATATTTATTATTCTCTTTGTAAATATCAAACATCTTATAACGAGTTGAACTTGGACTATCTAATTTAATATTATCAATTAAATATTTATTTACAATATCTTGAAAATATATTAAATCTAATAGATAAACATCACCTGTTTTAGATACAAGTATAATTCCACCATTTACTTCATTTTTACCATTCCATTTTTCTCCAGCTCTCATTCCAAAAGTAACAGAATTTGCGAAATCGCCAATTTTCTTTTTATAAAAATTATACCTATCATCATTTGATGAAATTAATTTAATTAATTTTATAATATCTTTTTCATTATTTTTATAAGATAAAAGAAGTATATCTGCTAATATTTTATCCAAATCTGAATCTATCATTTTTAAATTATATTCAAAAATATCACTTTGAACTTTAATAAAATCTATTTTAGCATCATTATCAATTAAAAAACTATATCTATCTAATAATTTTGTTTTACTATCTATTAAATTATTTTGATTCATAACATCATCATTAATATTAGTAATTTCATATATAAAATTCGTATTATTTGAGGCATTTAAAAGTGTTGCAGGGCTTCCTAGGCTAGATTTTATATTATAATTTAAATTTACTATTTTATTGAATTTATTATCTAATACATTTGCTATCAAATCCCCTTTAACCTTTGAACTACCTTTTGGCTTTTTACCATCAAGCAAATCATCAAGCAATGGTATTATTTCATTGATTTCAAAAGAACCATTTGCCTTCTTATGATTTAAAATTTTCTCTAGTAAAATTTTATAATTATCTGAAATATATTCTATGTCATATTCTTTTTTATTGCTATTTGAAATTTTTATAATTTTTGTATCATCAATTTTATACTTATTATCATCTATAATAATTTCAATCATTTTAAATAGATTACTTTCAATAACTTCTAAATTCTCATCAACTATAACTAAATCTGGATTTTTAAGTAAATATAAAAAACTATATAATTCAGACCATTCTCCTTTATTAAACCCAACTATTTTTTTAGTTTCTTTAATATCATTCTTATCATTAACTTTACACTTACACTCTAAACACTGATACACAATACCACTCTTAAGCTCTTTTTTACCCATCATCTCCCCACATTCAGGACACTTTTTATCTGTTGGTTCAATATTAGATATAAATTTACACTTTGGATATCCTTGACAACCAAAAAAATTATTTCCTCTTTTGCCACTTTTCTCTTCTATTTTAGAACCACACTTTGGACATGGTACATCTAATACTCTATTTGGGATAAGTGGTTTCGCATTTTTACACTTTGGATATGCACTACATGCTAAAAATTTGCCTCTTCTTGACTCTTTTATTACCATATCAGAACCACATTTATCACACTTCTCATCACTCTTTTCTACTTCTGGTGTGTTATCTTCGCCTACATTTTTGGTATATTTACATTTTGGGAAATTACTACAAGCTATAAACTCTCCATATCTACCTTTTCTTAGAAGTAATTCACTCCCACATTGAGGACACTCTTCACCTGTTGGGATAGCTACTTTTAGGCTTTTGATATTTGCTTTACCATCTGCTATTTTTTGCATAAATGGGTGGTAAAACTCTTTTAGTGTATCTTGCCAATTTATGTTTGCTTCTGCTATTTCATCAAGAGTATTTTCCATATTAGCTGTAAAGTTACTATCTACTATATCACTAAAGTTATCTTCTAGTAGTTTAATAACTGTAAAAGCTATCTCTGTGGGTGTAATTCGTTTTTTATCTACCTCTATATACTCTCGTGATAGAAGTGTAGATATAGTTGGGGCATAAGTACTAGGACGACCTATTCCTAGAGATTCTAATACTTTGATTATAGATGCTTCATTATATCTTGGAGGTGGTTCTGTGAAGTTTTGTTTGGCTTGGATTTTATCTAGTGATGCACTACTTCCCTCTACTAATTCTGGAAGTAGTTTATCTTTGATATTTTCACCATAAACTTTATGAAATCCATCAAAGACTAATTTACTTCCTGTGGCTTTGAATGTACTTCTAATGCCTTTAAATAAAATCACTTGTGATTCAAATTTAGCATCATTCATTTGAGATGCTAAAAATCTATTATATATTAATCTATATAGTTTATACTCATCACTACTTAGATAATCTTTGGCAACGACTGGTGAGAAATCTATAATTGTTGGACGGATAGCCTCATGAGCCTCTTGCGCACCTTTTGATTTGCTACGATATGTTTTAGCTTTTGATGGTAGATAATCTTTGCCATAACTATTTAATATATAATCCCTTGCACTCTCAACTGCCTCTTTGGCAAGATTTAAACTATCAGTTCTCATATATGTAATTACACCCATCACACCATCAGGAGTCTTGACCCCCTCATAAAGCTTTTGAGCTATCATCATACTTTTTTTAGGACTCATTCCTAGTATAGTTGATGCACTTTGTTGTAGAGTTGATGTCATAAATGGTGGTGGAGTCTTTGAGTTTTTTAGAGATTTTTTGATACTTGCTACTATAAAGTCTTCACTCTTAGCACTCTCTACAATCGCATTTGCATCATCTTCATTAGATATTGTAAGTTTGCTTATTTTCATACCATCAAACTCAAATATTGATGCTTCAATACTCTTTTGAAATATTGAATCAATACTCCAATATTCAACTGGTTTGAATGCTTTTATCTCTTTTTCTCTATCTACTATAATTTTAAGAGTAGAACTCTGTACTCTACCTGCACTTAGCCCTTTTTGTACTTTTGAAGCAAGTAAGGGAGATAATTTATACCCTACAATTCTATCAAGTAATCTTCTAGTTTGTTGTGCATTAATACTATCCATATCAATTTTTCTAGGATTTTCTATCGCATGAAGTATTGCACTCTTTGTAATTTCATGAAATACAATTCTAGGAAGTGAAGTTGGTTCTTTTCCAATTGCCTTGGCAATATGATAACCAATCGCCTCTCCCTCTCTATCCTCATCAGTTGCGATATATATAGTTTGGGCACTCTTTGCTAAAGTTTTAATCTCTTTAACAATAGCACTAGCAGTTCTAGGAATAGAGTATTTAGGGATAAACTCTCCACTCTCTTTATCTACCGTTATACCAAATGTACTTTTAGGTAAATCTCTAATATGTCCTTTTGAGGCGATGACTTTATAATCTTTGCTTAAAAAGTTGGATATTGTCCGTGCTTTTGCTGGTGATTCCACAATTATTAAATTTTTCATTAGTTAGATACTTTATATTTTTTTGAAATTTTAACATAAAAAGATTAAGTATCTTATTATTAAAGAGTTGATAGTTTTTGTAGATTATCTAAAAAGAGAAATCATACATCTGTATTATACCAACTAATCTATCTGATTTATCTACTACTATTAGAGAGTTTATTTTAGATTTTATCATTATCTTGTTTGCTTCTATTAGTTTTTTATGTTGATTGATAGTTTGTGGATTTTTGCTCAAAATATCTTTGGCTTTGAGGGTAAAAAATCTCTTTTCATTATTTTCCATAGCACGGCGTATATCTCCATCTGTGATAATACCTTTTATAGTTTTATTTTTCATTACAACTACTAAACCACATTTTCCATCTGTGATTTTATGTATAATATCTTTGATAGATGTTTTTTGGGTACATATTGGTAAATTATCTTTTTTCATAAGGGTATCTACTGTTGTGATAAGTCTTCTACCCAAACTCCCCCCAGGGTGAAATTTTGCAAAGTTTTCATCTTTGAAATCTCTTAGTCTCATAAGTGTTATAGCTATGGCATCTCCCATTACTAATGTAGCTGTTGTAGAACTTGTGGGTGCAAGTTGTAAAGGACAAGCCTCTTTTTTTACAGAGATATTAAGATGAAAATCTGTATTTATAGATAAGCTAGAGTTTGGCTTTCCACTCATTGATATTGTTATATTTTTTTGAGATTTTAGAAATGGAATAAGCTTTAATATCTCATCTGTTTCACCAGAATTTGATATTAAAATTACTATATCATGGCTCTCAATCATTCCTAAATCACCGTGATAAGCCTCTGCTGGGTGTAGAAAAAAGCTAGGAGTACCCGTACTTGCTAGTGTAGCTGATATTTTTTTGCCAATAATACCAGATTTTCCCATACCCGATATTATTACTTTACCTTTTGAATTGATAATACTACTAATAGCATTATCAAAATTACTATCCAAAAACTTTGATAGATTTTTTATCTCTTGTGATTGAATTTCAAAAACCTCTTTAGCTATATTTTGAATATTCATCTACTCAATCTTATCTATATATTTGATAGTTTTATCAATTATCTCAATAAGAGGTTGAGTATATTCTAAAATATCATTAAAAATTAGCGCTAAATTATCATCAATA
>JAMOOX010000155.1 GCA_027065045.1 Campylobacteraceae bacterium
CTTTTGGTTTGCCTGTACTTCCTGATGTATAGATAATATAGGCTAGATTATTAGAATTTATCTCTATATTTGGGCTATCTGTAGAGTAACTATCTATAGTTTTAAAGGTCTCTAAATCTATAGTAGTTTTAGCTTTGGAGTCTGCTAAAATATACTCTATTCTATCTAGTGGATATTCTAAATCAATTGGCAGATAGGCACAACCAGCTTTTAGTATCCCCATTAAGCCTATTATCATCTCTAAACTTCGCTCTATTTTAATAGCAATAATATTTTCTCTTTTTACTCCACTCTCTATTAAATAGTTAGCTATTTGATTTGATTTATTATCTACCTCTTTATAAGTTAATTTTTTATCCTCAAAAACTACTGCTATACTATTTGGACTTTTCTTTACTTGTGCGTTAAATAAGTCTACAATAGTTTTATCTTTTGGATACTCTTTTTGGGTTTGGTTAAACTGTTGAAGTGATTTTATCTCCTCTTTTGAGATTATATTAAGCCTATTTAAGGTAATTTCATCCGAAATATTATCTATTAACGCTTCTAAATTTAAAAATAATCTATTGATGGTTGATGTTTTAAAGAGTGCTGTATTATACTCTAGGGTTAACTCTATCTCATCTTCTATCTCTTTGTAGTCAAAAGTCATATCAAACTTAGAACTCTTTATATCTATATCTTTTACTTTAGCTCTGTTATTAGAAAAATTTAGTTGACTATCTTGGTTATTTTGCAAAATAATCATTATATTAAAGAGTGGATTTTGGCTTAAATCTCTCTCTAGTTCAAGCTCATCTACCAATTTATCAAATGGATAACTCTGATGTTCAAATGCCTCTATAGTCTGCTCTGAAATCTTTAAAAGATTATCTTTAAAACTCTTATCTATATCAAGTCTATTCCTAAGAGCCAAAGTATTTATATAAAAACCTATTTGATTCAAAAGTTTTTCGTGACCTCTATTTGCAATTGGTGTTCCTAAAACTATATCATCTTGATTACTATATTTATAGAGT
>JAMOOX010000156.1 GCA_027065045.1 Campylobacteraceae bacterium
TAGCAGAGAACTCTCTGATAAATTAAAGAGGCTAAGTAGAGATGCAACTCTATTTACAACGCTATTAACTATTACTAATATTTTGCTATCTCAATACTCAAATCAGAGTGATATTATAGTGGGTACTCCTGTAGCTAATAGAGAGCATGAAAATCTATTTAATCAGATAGGATTTTATATTAATACTTTGGCTCTAAGAAATAGAGTAGATAAAAATCAGACATTTGCAGAGAACCTTTTGGATGTAAAAGAGAGTAGCTTGAATGCTTTTGAACATCAAAGCTATCCATTTGATAAGTTGATAGAGGAGTTGAAATTAGAGAGAGATTTGAGTCAACACCCTATTTTTAATATTATGATAATTTTACAAAATAATAGACGCAGTGAATTGGATTTTGCAGGTTCAAAAGCAGAAGATATAGAGATAGATAGCCAAGTCTCAAAGTTTGATATGACTTTTAATTATATAGAGATAGGTGGTTGCATTGAGCTGTTTATCAATTATAATAGAGGTCTCTTTAAAAAAAGCACAATAGAGAGGATAGTTTTAAACCTAGAAAAGCTGATTGACTCTATAGAGTTAGACAGAAAATTAAATGAGTTAAATATTATATCAAGTTCGGAAGAGAGGCTACTAGAGAGTTTTAATGCTACAGATAAGAGCTACTCTAAAGATAAGAGCATTATAGAAATATTTGAAGAGCAGGTTAAAGAAAATCCCAATAATATAGCAGTTGTATATAGAGATAAAAAAATTACCTATGAGCAGTTTAATAAAAAGGTAAATAGTGTAGCTAACTATTTAATTGAAAATTTTGATATAAAGCCAAATGACATTATCCCTATTGTTGTAGATAGAACAGAGTGGATGAGTGTGGCTATGTTTGCTGTGCTTAAAGCAGATGGTGCTTATCTTCCTATTGATAGTAGTTATCTACCACAAAGTAGAATAGATTTTATGTTAAAAGACTCTAATGCAAAGCTTATTTTAACTGATAATAGTAATTTTGATAGTGTA
>JAMOOX010000157.1 GCA_027065045.1 Campylobacteraceae bacterium
TTTTGCTTGAGTTCCATAATATTTCGCTTTATCTATCCATTGTTTATTTTCACTTATTAGTATTCCACCACCGCCAATAGCTAGTAGTTTATTGCCATTGAAACTATATATTCCAAACTCCCCAAAAGTACCTGTATGTTTACCATTAAAAGTAGCACCTAAAGATTCTGCCGCATCTTCTATAAGATATATATTATATTTTTTACAAATTTGTGCTATTTCTTCTATATCAGCACTCATACCATATAGGTGAGTTACTATCAATGCTTTTGGTTTTTTCTCACAAGTTTGCAGATATTCTTCTAAAAGCTTTGGAGATAGATTCCAAGACTCTTTATCACTATCTATAAATACAGGATTAGCACTTTGATAAACTATAGAACTAACGGATCCTATAAAAGTAAATGTAGAAGCTAATACATCATCATCTCTTCCAATACCAAGCACTATTAGTGCTAAATGTATAGCAGATGTACCATTTACAACTGCTAGAGCATTTGAAGTATTTGTATATCTTTTAATATCATCTTCAAATCTATCTACAAATTCTCCAATTGGAGCTATATAGTTACTCTTTAATACTTCATTATAATATTGGGCTTCTTTTCCCATTTGGTGTGGTGCACTTAAAAAAAATCTTTTATTACTCATTATTTGTTATCCTTTTTTATAATATTATTAAAATTGTCAAATTCTTTACTTATTTCATACAATGATAAGCTCATCCATTTTGTAGAATTTAATACTTTTTGGTGATACAGTTTTGGTTTTTTATTAAATATTGGTTCAAAATGAAATACTCTATTTCTAAAGTTTCTTAAATCGTTAAAATCTTTTGCTACTAACGATTTAGTTTTATCTATATCTAATTCAACAACTTTATTTGGAAATACATCATTAAATATTTTTCTCCACATATTAGCATAATGCTTATCAGTTAATAATTTAGTCCAAAATCCAAAGTTTAGTTCAGATATTATTTTATCATTTGTAATTATAATATTTTGCTTAGTTAAA
>JAMOOX010000158.1 GCA_027065045.1 Campylobacteraceae bacterium
TTTATATCATCTTTTGATGCTTTTTGATTGATACTTTTTGTTAAATTATTTATATCATCTTTTGATATATTATTAATATTTTCAAGTTGAATTGATAAATATTTGATTTTATCTAATAGAGATTTTTTTGTTATTTTATTTAAATTTTTTTGATAGTGTAATTGATTATTTAATGAATTAATAGTATCTTCTAAAAGTCTATCATTATTATTACTAATAATAGCTTCTCTACTAATATAACTCTCATAACTATTTAATCTTGTAATTATTTTTGGTAGATTTATAAAAGCTTTTGTCCATTTTAAACTATAACCAATTAATGGTATTTTAGTTAAAATATATATTAAGTATTTTTTTGTAGAGTTAATAAGAGTGATATTTTTTTCTCTACCCTCTTTAGAGTATCTAATTGAAGTAACTATATCATCTCTATTTCTTTTACCACTTCTTAATAATTTAAGATATCTATCTCTTCCATCTATATCTGGTTTTCTATCTAATAATCCAATATATAAATTATTAATAAACTCTATATCATGATATTTTGTAAAATCACTATAAGTATAGGCATCTTTTTTTATAAATGGCATACTATTTTTATTTATTATATTAAGTTTATCTACATTATTAAATTTATCTGCTACACCTTTTCTATTTTCAACTTCATTTTTTATTTTATACATTATCTCTTGGACACTTAAGTTTTTTATATTTGTTTCTATCATTATTTTATCTTTAAAATGAATTATTATTTAGAACTATATTTTATCTAAAATTTTATTAGATATTACTATTTTTTATAAAATAAAATTATAGTTTTAATAACATAATCTATATCTTTATTACTAATATTATAATATAGTGGTAATCTTAAAAGATGTTCACTTTCAAAAGTTGTAAAATTATCCATATTATGAAATCTACCGAATTTCATACCTGCTTGAGATGAATGCAATGGAATATAATGAAACACTGCCCAAATATTATTTTGTTTTAAAAATTCTAATAATTTTGTTCTAGTTTCTAAGTTTTTAACTTTTATATAAAATATATGAGCATTATGAATACAACTATTTGGAATAGTTGGTAATGTAATCAATCCTTTTATCTCTAACTCCTTTAATCCATTAAAATATAATTCCCAACTCTCTAATCTATCATTATTAATATTATCAGCTTTTTCGATATTTCCCCAAAGATATGAAGCACTTACATCATTCATCAGATAACTACTACCTATATCTACCCAAGAGTATTTATCTATCATTCCTCTAAAAAATGCACTTCTATTTGTACCTTTTTCTCTTATAACTTCTGCACGATTTATAAACCGTTTATCATTTATAATCAAAAGTCCACCCTCTCCAGCACTTGTATAATTTTTAGTTTCATGAAAACTAAATGTACCAAAATGTCCAATAGTACCAAGAGCTTTACCTTTATAGCTACTCATCATTCCTTGTGCTGCATCTTCTACTACAAAAAGATTATAGCGATTAGCAATATCCATAATAGTATCCATTTCACAAGCTACTCCTGCATAATGAACAGGTACTATCACTTTTGTCTTGTCTGTAATTGCCTCTTCTATTTTTGTTTCATCTATATTCATAGTATCAGGACGAATATCTACAAATACTATCTTTGCTCCACGAAGTACAAAGGCATTAGCAGTTGATACAAAAGTATATGAGGACATAATAATTTCATCATTTTCTTTTATATCAAGCAAAACTGCTGTCATTTCTAAGGCATGAGTACAAGATGTAGTTAGAAGTACTTTTTTGCATTGTAGTTTATCTTCAAACCATTCATGACAAAGTTTTGTGAACTTTCCATCTCCTGATATTTTATCACTTTTTATAGATTCTATGATATATTGTTGTTCATTACCTGTTAATGGTGGTTTGTTAAATGGTATCATTATAACCTAAATTCATTCTCTAAATATTCTTTTTCTAATTCAAGTAAATCTTTTTTTCTATTCATTATCTTTTTAGCTGGATTTCCAAGATATATACTCCAAGCTTCTGTTGATTTTCTCACTAATGACAAAGCACCTACAGATGTTCCCTCACCTAAAATTACACCTGGCATAATAATTGAACCCGCTCCAATAATAGAATGCTTACCAATAATAACCTCTTTTTTATATTCATTTTTATATTTTTTAGGAACAGTTGAATTACTCATCGTCTTACCACTATAATCATCTGATTGTGTAAATACTTGAGACTTATATGCAAGTCCGGTAAAATCTTCAAATATAATTCCTTTTTCTCCACCTGCAACTAAACAAAAAGGAGAAAAAAATACATTTTTACCTATTTTTATTTTCCCTGATATAACACAAAAATCATCAATTCTTGAATTATCATCTATACTAATTTGTTCAAAGTTATAAATACTAGCTTTATCACTAATTTTTATATTTTTACCGATATACTTAAATCCTAACTGTTCTAATTCTTTTTGTGTGTAATATCCCATTATATACTCCTACTTGTTATAATAATACCAATAATAATTAATAATAATCCAACTATTTTTTGCCATGTTATAACCTCATGAAAAAATAATACAGAAAAAATAAATACCAATACAAATGCACCACTCATAAATGGATAAGCATAACTTAATTCAAACTTAGTCATAACAGCCATCCAAAAAAATGAGGCTATAAATGCAGATATAAAACCACTAAATACAAATGGATCAAAAAGTAATTTAAATAAAAAAATAATTTTATCAAAAAATTCTGGAGGTAAACTACCGACTGAAGATATTTTCCATTTCAAAATCAATTGACCATATACAGTAAAAAATATTGTTCCAAATATATAAAAATACCCCATTACTTCTCTTCACTTTCAAATGTAGTTTCTTGTACTAAATATAAAGGTCTATTCTTTGTCTCATCAAATATTTTACCAATATATAATCCTAATATACCCATATTTGCAAATAGTAACCCACCAATAAAATAGATTGAAACCATAACACTAGTCCATCCTTCAACAGGTACAGAAAAGATAAAATATCTTATTATAAGCCAAAATGCATATATAAAACTAATAAAAGAGACTATAAAACCAAACTTTATAGATAATTTCAATGGTTTGTTTGATTGTGAAACAATACTATCAATAGCTAAATTAATTAATTTAGATAATGTATATGAACTTTTTCCATCTTCTCTTTTAGAGTGTTCTATATTAATTTCTACTCTTTTAAATCCTATCCAATTTATAAATAGAGGATAAACTATATTCTGTTCTTTTAATTGCTTTAAGCTATTTAATACTTTTTTTGATATAATACTAAAGTTAGCTATAGTATTATCAACTTTACTTTCTGTAAAATAATCATATATCTTATAAAATACTTTGGAACCAAGCTTTTTTAAAAAGTTATCTTTTCTCTCAATCCGTTTTCCAAAAACTATATCATATCCCTCAGAAGCTTTATTATAAAGTTTTATTATCTCTTCAGGACGATCTTGTAAATCACAATCCATAATAACTATCCAATTACCTTTTGCATAATCAAGTCCCGCTGCTATAGCTCTATGTTGTCCAAAATTCCTTGAAAGATTTATACCTTTAATTCTCTTATCTTTTAAAGATAATATTTTTATAACTTCCCAAGCACCATCAGGACTAGCATCATTTATCATAATTATTTCAAAATCATCACTAATTTTAGTTAAAGTAGTCTCTAATCTAGTATATAATTCTCCAAGTGATTGAATACAACTATATATTGGAATAATAACTGATATATATGTATTGTTATTTTGCATTAATTATCCTCTTATTTATCTTTTATCTCTATTTTTAATCCATGATACATAAAACCAAGTTCTCTTTTATCTCCATTTTCTGGGTCAAATATTTCTACCATAAAATTAATAGAGTCAATATCTTTTTTAATATTTTTGAAAGAATATACTATTCTATTATTAGACAACTTATCAACTTTATATTTTATTATTTTATTATTTAGTAGAATTTTTGGAATATTATTATTTACTAATGATGCATATAGTATTATTTTTATATTTCTCTCTTTAGGAATTAACTTATTTAATAAAATTGTAGAATTACCCTCTGTCCATCTAAAATTATTTTGTTCTATTGAGTGAAAACCTTTAGTACTTACATTTAAAAAATCTAAATCTACTAAATAATCTTTTTTAATAAAACTAACTTTATCAATTTTAATATTATTATCAATACGAAAACTAAGATTTCTACTATCATTGGGTGGTGAAATAGTTTTTTTAGAAGTAATTTTAAACTCTTTTTGTAAAGAATCTGATATAAAATTCATCTTATATAAATATGGAATATTCTTTTTTAAGAATATATTTTTTTGAAAATTATTAGTTTTAATTTTAATTGTATTATCAAATAGAGATGTTATGTTAAAACTTATATAATGTTTTATCCCATTTTCTTTTTTAGAAAAGTAAGCTGTTAAATTTAAATCTCCACTAGTCCAATAAAAACTTTTTCCATTAAGGTACTGCTCTTTAGCATAAGTATTATTTAATATAAATCTTTTATCTTTTAAATTAATTTTATCTATACTTTCTATTTTATTTCCAATTTTTAATATTTTATAATTATTTGATTTGATTTTACACTGTTTTAATAATTCATCTATACTATTCCAAGATATATAGCTATCACTATATTGATTCATTCCAACTCTAAATTTAATATAATCATCTACTTTAATATAATCATCTGTAATAATATAACAACTATTATTCTTTTTATCTCTCCAAGTATTTATAGTTTTATCAAAATATCCCATTTGTTTATTATTATATATTAATTTATCATAGATTATAATTATAAGTTTTTTTTCATCTGAATATGTAATTTGTTCTATATCTTTAAAATGTTTTCTTAGTTTATCTATTTCTAATGATAAGTTAATACGAACATCACGATAATATATAGAGTCATTATATTGAATTAATCCAATAAATATGACAAGAATTATAGATAATATTTTATTCAAGTTTATAGCAATAATACTTAATACTAATAATAAAATTAAACCAAAATATGGAATATATAAAAAATATGTACTACCAAAATTATCTCTTGAACTCAAAGAATATAAAAAAATATATCCAAATATAAGCATTAATGATATTAAAAAATGACTTATATATACTCTTTTTTTATATAATCCATAACTAGTTGATAAAACTATAAATAGTACAAACATAATTTGATATATTATAGTACCTCCAAGTAAAATAGAGGTAAGTGATATTATATTATTAAAAATATGTGTAATATCAAAATTTGGTATTGTACCTATATACTTAGAAATAGGAGCAAAAGAACGAATAATTAAATTAATCAAAATAGGTAAGAAAAGTAATAATAAAATTTTTATATTTGAGAAATCTTTTTTAAGCATTAAAAATATAATAAATAATGGGGGGATAATAACAGCAAGTGAATAGTCTCCAAATGCAATAATAAAATATATAAAATATATAAAATAAAAATATTTTGGATTATTATCTATCTTATTAAATGAAAAATATAATAGTAGAAATAGAGTTAATATATTAACATAATGAGAACCAATCCATATAGATAATGCAAATGAACCGCTATTAATATTTAAGGCAACTGCAAATAATAAAATTACCAAAACAGCTCTAAACTTATTAATTTTAAAATAATTTATTAAAAAAAAATATCCTAAAAAAGCATTTAATATATGAAAAAATAGATTTAATATTATATGAAATACTGTATTTGAAGATAACCATACTTCAAAAATTCTAAAAAATGGTAGAAAACCGATAAAGCGTTGTTGTTCTGACCATTGTTGATTATAATTAAATAATATATTTTCCCATATAACTCTAATACCATCTTTAGAAAAAATTGATTCATGAATATAATTCATTCCTATTACCCATGCATCATCCATAATATAATCATATACAAAAAATGAATAATTACCAATAAATACAAAAATAGTTAATAAAATAAAGATAAATATTTTATTATTATATATTCTTTTCATTATATATTTCTAAACTCTATTTCTGGTTCTAACCTACACACACCAGTAAAAACACTCCCAACACATCCAGCAATCTCAAAACTACAAGCATTATCCAACCAATGAGAACAATTTTCTAAATGTGTATCATTAGAGTGAATAGCCACCGTAATACTATAATTACCAACTCCTATATTCAAAGGCATATCAAAAGTACATATATAATTTTTTTCATTATCAAAATTTATATCTATATTTTGATGATATGTATTAGTCCCAAAAATATCTTGTCCAAACTTATCTCTTATTAAAATTCCTATAGTCATATCATTAATATTTTTCAAAGCTTTAACTTTAATAGATATACAACTCTTTTCTCCAGAGCTAATAACATCAGATTTAGACTTCTCTCCTTTAATTGATACATCAATTATCTCTACATCAAAAGTACCAAATGAATTTTTTGATAAATCTTTAATACTCATTTTATCTTCACTATCATTCAACTTAGAAATCAAAAAGTTATAACTATTAATCACCTCTTCAGGAGTCCCACTTTTTGCAACTTCACCATGGTTTAATAATATAACTCTATCACAAAGTAATTTAAGAGAATTTAAATCATGAGATACATAAATAATAGACATATTTTGCTCTTTTCTCTCTTTTAAAGCCCTTGTACACTTAGCACCAAAGTGAGCATCTCCCACACTAAGTGCTTCATCTACAATTAATATTTGTGGTTGAGAAAAAATAGCGATCGAAAAAGCCAATCTCATACTCATACCAGATGAGTAAGTTTTAATTGGTTCATTAATATAATCTCCCAACTCACTAAATTCAATAATATTATTAATATTACTATCTACTTCATCTCTACTCATACCAATTAGAGTACCATTTAGATATATATTATCATATCCACTCATTTGTGGATTAAATCCAGTACCAAGTTCTAATAGTGCCGTTACCCTACCATGCCTTATGATTTCACCTGATGAGGGAGTAATTACACCTGCTATCATTTTCAAAATAGTAGATTTACCAGCTCCATTTACACCAATTATTCCAAGAGTTTCTCCCTCATAAAGTTCAAAACTTATATCTCTATTGGCTATAAACTCTTTATGATAACTTTTTTTTCCAAATACCTCTTTTAGTCTATCAAAATTATTTTGATACATTTTATATATTTTAGAGATATTTTTTACTTCAAGAACTTTTTTCATTATATAATATCCTTGATTGTACTCACCATTTTTTTATATAAATATCCAGCTAAAAATATAGTAGAAGTTGTCATTAATATAATTAATCCAACATCTATTAATGATGGACTTTTAGAGTATAAAAATATATCTTGATATATATTTACAAAATAGTAGAATGGATTATATACCAATAAATAAGGATATTTATCCTCTATCATACTTGCCATGTATATAATAGGAGTCATCCAAAACCAGAGTTGGATTATAATTGGTACAACCTCTTTTAAATCTTTGAAAAAGGGGGTAAATAGAGATAAAATCACACCTAATCCAAAAGCGAATATACTCTGTAATATCATAATTGGAATAATCCATAAGAAGGTTAAAGTTATTGGCTGATTTACTATCAATAGAAATATTAAAGCAAGTAACATAGATATAAAAAATAGAAAAAGTTCAGTTAAAATTATACTAAGTTGAAATGAATACATTGGAACATTTATCTTTTTTATTAAATGTGCTTTATCCGAAAATGAGCTATTTAATCTTATAATAATAGTACTAAATGATGTCCAAGCAAATAGAGCAGGTATTAAATGAATACTATAAGCATAACTATTATCTACAATATCTAATTTCATCTTCATAAAATCAGAAAATATCACACTATATATAAAAATCATTACAAGAGGTGATATAATATACCAAAACTGCCCAAGTCCTGTACCTACATATCTCTCTTTGAAATCTCTTTTAGCAAAAGAAAATGCCAATAAAATATTTTGTTTCATTTTATAGGAATACTTCTTTTATGGCTTCTTTTTTAATGTTTAGTTCTTTGACAATATCATCTATTGAGAGATTAAATTTATTTATCATAACTATTGCTGTATCAAAAATTCCTCTTTCTATTCCTTTTTCCACTCCTCTTTCTATTCCTCTTTCCATTCCAATACTAAATGAAGGCATTCTCTCTATATCTACTGATAGCATCTCTTCTCCTTTTTTTACATTAATTATATCACTATAATATCTCAACATTCTATGGTGCATTTGAAAATGATTGTTATTTTGTATCTCTATATGGACTATATCATTACCATTTTTAAATACCAAATCAGCATCTCGTTTTTCAATGCGTGTAAACTCTTTATCTATTAGTTCCATATCATCTTGAATTTCTATTTTTAAAATATGTGTCGCTACATCTTTGGCTATATTTCTTAATATAGCTTTACTAATTATATCTTTTTGACCCATTAAATTTCCTTTTATGGAATTTTATATTTAAAAATAATAATTGTATTATATAATGGTGGGTTATCACCCACCCTACAAATTAATTTACTCTCTTAAAGTCATCTTCAACCCGTACAATATCATCTTCACCTGTGTATTCACCTACTTGTGCTTCTATCAATACTACATCTATCTTTCCACAATTTTCCAATCTATGGATTTCACCCATTTTGATATAAGTTGATTCATTAGGTCTTACTAATTTTATCTCATCTCCCACTGTTACAGTAGCAGTTCCACTCACTACTATCCAATGTTCGTTTCTATGATAATGTTTTTGCAGTGATAATCTTTTTCCTACTTTTACCACTATTCTCTTAATCTTATAGTTTTCTCTATCTTCTAATACTGTATAAGTTCCCCATGGACGGTGAGCAGTGAGGTGTATATTATGTAATTGGCTATTTTGTTTTACAATTTTTACAGCCTCTTTTACTTTTTGGCTACTTCCCTTTTTGGATATTAAAAGTGCATCACCTGTGTCTACTACTATCAAATCCTCTACATCTATTGTAACTATTTTTTTATCATTTCCATATATAAAGTTATTTTTGGAATCTATTGATATATGATTTTCATTGATTGTATTTCCATTATTATCTTTTGGTAGCTCTTCATATAAGGCATCAAAACTACCTAAATCACTCCAATCAATATCACTCTCAATCACTTTTACTCTATCAGAACTCTCCATTACGGCATAATCTATACTATCTTCAGGGATTTTAAGCATATCATCTTGGTTTATTCTTATCATATTAGAGTTTTTACCCTCTATTGCCTCTTTTGAGCTTTTATAAATTTGAGGTGAATATTTCTCTAGTTCATCTAAAAACAGACCTGCCTTAAAACAGAACATTCCAGAGTTCCAATAATAATTACCTGCTTTTAGATACTCTTGTGCCAACTCTAAGCTAGGTTTTTCTTTGAAGCTTTTGACATCTTCTCCATTAGCCTCTATATATCCAAATCCCGTCTGTGCAAAAGTAGGAGTAATTCCAAATGTTACTAAATAATCATCATTAGCCAACTCTATTGCTCTCTTTATGACTTTTTGATACTCATTTTCATTTTTGATAATATGGTCAGAGGGTGTAACTAATACTATCTCATCTCTATCACATACCATACAAGCTAAAGCTATAGCAGGTGCTGTATTTCTACCAACTGGTTCTAATAAAAATTTGGAATTTTCTAGTGAGAAACTTCTACTCTCTTCAATTTGGTCAAGCGCCAAGAAATATTGACTCTCATTAGATACAATAAAAGAGTTTTGAGCAAATTTACTATTACGATTAAGAGTAAGTTGAAATAGTGATTGATTATCAAAGAGTTTTACAAACTGCTTTGGCATTAGATTACGGCTAATTGGCCATAGTCTTGTACCACTTCCACCACATAGTATTATATTTGTCATTGAATATTATCCTTATGATATAACTTTGATTGAATATTCAATAATATTTAATAAAAATTATATTATTAAGTCGGGGTCAGGAGACCCACGACCTACTAATAACTAAAAATTAGTTACCATCATTATCAGGATTATTATCAACAACTTTCATCATAGTTTGACCATTTGCACCATTAGTTTTATATACCACCACATCACCTTGCTTACTAGGAACATCAAGAGAAATCTCAACATTCACAACTGTAGCACTAGAAACACTTGTTGCTGTATATACATCAGATAAGAAAGGATATACAGTTTCACCTGCTTTAACAGTTCCAAGAGATCCTGTACCTTTAGTACCATCAGCAGCAGCAACAACTACCTTAATGTCTGAATCATTACTAGAATTATTAATTATTACAAATTGCTCTCTTTGACTACCATTACTATACATACCATTAATCGTAGCTGTATAAGTAGCCAATGTCCATTTCATATCTATACTTGTAGAATCTTTAATATCAAATGTAGCATTATTATCATTTGCTCCAAGGAATTTGATAGTAGCAGTATGTCCAAACTCTACAGAATTTAAATTAACTGTATGTGGATCAAGTGTATAAGTAATGGTACTATCAAGAGCTGTTGTATTTAATTCAGCTGCACTATAAACATAAGTATAACCTGTAGCAGTAGCATTAAGTACAACATCATCTGGACCACTAGTACTTTCTGCTGTTAAATTACCCTCTGTAAAGTTACCACCTGTAAGCTCTAAAGTAATATTAACATCACCATAATCAAAATCTATATCTTTTGCTCCTACTGATGCTACATTAAAATCACATGTAGCTGTAGTTGTAGTTTTTGCACTAGTATCAAAGAAAGGTTTATTATCACTATCAATATATATCTTATCATTACAAACTAATTTACCTGTTACATCAACAGTAGCAGCTGTAAATATACTTGCAGCTGTTACTTTTGCACCATCAATAGGAAGTGTATTACCACCAGCAACTGTACTAGCTTCTACATCCATTGTAATATTTGCTGTAGCACCACTAGAGATAGATAAATTATACTCTTGTGAAGCATTTGAATTAGTAGTTAAGTTAAAATCTGCATTAGCTGCCATTGTACCATCATTCACTTGCATTATAAGCTTCTTACCATCTTCTTGAATAGCAAGACCAGTAGCATTTATATCAACACCATTTACAAGCATCCATGAATTAGCTTCACCCAAAAATTTAGCACCATCAGTTAGTGTAAATGTAACTGAACTATCTGCATTAATTTTCGAACTAGATTTGTAGGTAAAACCTGATTTAGTTTGGTCACTACTAATATTTAAATCATTATCTTGAGAAGATAAGAACTTTGTATTAAAACTTACAGGAGAATAAGTAAGTGTACCTCCAGCAAATGTTGCTGTTGTTAAAGTTGCAGCTACTAAAGCTGACAATCCGATTTTTTTCATAGTCATATTGACTCCTTTTAAAATAAATTAATTTGTGAGTTGTTTTCGCGCGAAACCCCACTCCTGAGATTTCTACTAAAATTTTAGCTATTTTTGACTTAAATTTGGTTGAATTATTATCTCTATTATAAATCTATACTATAAAAATAGTAGGGATAATTAGAGGGTATCTCTTTTTGGTTCTTGAGATATGTCTTTTTGTTGCTACTCTTATATCATTTTCTAGCATTGTATGGCTTTTTAGGGTCTCATTTTTTTCATTTTTTAGAAGTTGTTCTAAGATTTGTTCTATCTCTTTGGAGAATTTTTTATTCTCTTTATCTGGTACTAATCCAAAGCTTGTTACTACTATTTCTCCTACAATGCTTTGATTTGCTTGTGAGATTTGAGCTACGATATTTACAATTCCATCACTTGCTAGTTTTTGTCTATCTATCACTACACCGTTTTCAATAGTTTTATTATTTTGGTTATCAATATATGTTTTACCAGTTTTTACTGATTTTACTTTTTTTAGATATTTTGTACTTATCTCTACTTGGTCGCCATCACTCATTAGAAGTATATTTCTTTTTGATACTCCACACTCTACTGCTGTTTGGGCATGTTTTGAGATATGGTTATACTCACCATGGACTGGTAAGAAGAATTTTGGTTGGACAAGTCTCAATATTAATTTTTGCTCTTCCATTCCTGCGTGTCCTGATACATGGATATTATCAAACTCTTTGTATCTTACAGTTACACCTGATTTCATAAGTAGGTTCATAAGTCTTGAGACCGACCCCTCATTTCCAGGGATTGCACTAGCTGATATTATTACAGTATCAGTTGGTTTGAGCTTGATATGTCTATGTTCATCTGTTGCCATTCTTGAGAGTGCTGCCATTGATTCGCCTTGTGAACCAGTCGTTACGATTAATATTTCACTATCTTTGTATCTATTTACCTCGTGGGCATCTACAAAGTGCTTATCTGCAATATCTATATAACCTAAGGCTCTTGTAACTTCTATATTTCTCTCCATAGAACGACCAATTACACATATCTTTCTACCTAATGCAACTGCTCTCTCCATTGCTTGGTAAATTCTGTGCATATTAGAAGAGAAAGTGGACATTAGCAATCTTCCTTTTGCTTTGTCAAATAATAGGTCAAAAGTCTTGCCTACTACTGCTTCGCTCTTTGTAAATCCTTGGTTATGTGAGTTTGTACTATCAGAGAATAGACATAAAACACCTTTGTCTCCATAGTAGGCATATCTATGTAAATCCATAGTATATCCATCAATTGGAGTGTGGTCAATTTTGAAGTCAGCCGTGTGCATTACTACTCCAGCAGGTGTATCAATAGCCAATGAACATGCATCAATAATTGAGTGAGTAGCATGTATCCACTCTACTTTAAATTCACCTATTTCATAAATTTCTCTTTTTGTTACAAAATTAAAATATTTTACATCATCTCTTAGACCATGTTCCATAAATTTATTCTCTATCATAGCTAGTGCGATTGGAGTAGCATATATTGGGAATTTCATCTTTTTAAATAGATATGGCATAGCCCCAATATGGTCTTCGTGGGCGTGAGTGATTACAATACCTTTGATTTTGTGCTTTATACTTTGAATATACGAAAAATCAGGTACTAAAATATCAACTCCATGCATAGTCTCATCAGGAAAGCTCATACCAACATCAATGATAATAGCACTCTCTGCAGTCTCAAATACTGCCATATTCCCACCAATTTCACCTAGTCCTCCAAGTGGAGTAAATCTAATTTTATTTGCATTTCTAGGGTCTATTTTTCTCCACGGGTTCATTCTGCTATCTTGTGATTTTTTGTTAGCTATGATTGAGAGTTTCATATCTTGCGACATACTATAAGGTGCATTTCTTCTATTGTTTCTTTTTTTATTGGCATTTGGTTTTGGTTTGTTGTATGGTTTTTTGGCTTGTGGTTTTTGAGCATTACCATTTGGTTGTGGATTATTACTATTTTGTTCCATCTATATATTCCTATTTTATTTTATTTTAGTGTTTCAAATAGTTCATAATAGATAGAAGTAGAGGCTTCATGAGGTCTTAAATTGGGATTTAATTCCAACTTTTGATATATATTATCAATCTTATCCTTATTAAATTTTAAGCTTAGATTTTTGGAGAGTTTTTTGCGTGGTTGTCTAAAAGCTACTTTTAAAAACTCTTCAAACTCTTTGTTATCTTGGCTTCGTTTTTTTTCTATTAAAAGCACCGAAGATGTTACTTTAGGCACAGGCACAAATGCTTCGGGATCTACATCAAAGCATATTTTGGCATCTCCTACACTACTAGCAAGTACAGAAAGAGCAGAAAATTCTCTCGCTTTAGATTTAGCAGAAAATTTCAATGCTACCTCTTTTTGTACCATTACCAATATAGATTTACATCTCTCATCTTTTAGTGCTTTTAGGATAATATTTGTTGAGATATAATAGGGTAAATTAGCTATTAGATTATAATCTTCATCAATTAAACTATTACTTCCCCAATGCTCCAACACATCACCACATTTTATCACAAGATTACCTTGTATAATAGAGTCTTGAAACTCTATGCTTAGATGCTCACATAGTCTCTTATCAACTTCATAAGCTATAACTTCTCTCTCTTTTATGAGTTCTTTTGTTAAATCACCTAAACCAGGTCCAATCTCTACAACTCTTAGGCTATTTTTGGGCATCGTTTGGATGATTTTTTGTTTATAATAATCACTTTTTAAAAAGTTCTGTCCATATCTTTTATTTGCAAATTTTTCTAAATCCATTATTTTATACTCTTTTCATTTTACTGTTTTTTTACTTATATATAGTTTTTGTTTGAAATAATATCATAAAGTATATAGTAACTAAGCAACTTTAATCAATTTTGGTTACAATATTACAATTATGATTATATAGGAAAAATATGGATTATTTCGCAAAAAGAATTATCCCTTGTCTTGATGTCCAAGGTGGTAGAGTGGTAAAAGGTGTAAATTTTGTAGGTCTAAGAGATGCAGGAGACCCAGTAGAGGTGGCAAAAAGATATAATCAAGAGGGTGCTGATGAGATTACATTTTTGGATATTGGAGCGACTCACGAGGGGCGTAAAACAATAGTAGATGTAGTCAAAGAGGTAGCTAGAGAAGTTTTTATTCCACTTACAGTAGGAGGTGGTATCAAAGAACTTGATGATATTTATTCACTTTTAAATGTAGGGTGTGATAAGGTTAGTATCAACTCATCTGCTATTAAACGACCTGATTTTATAGATGAGGGGGCTAAAAGGTTTGGTTCTCAATGTATAGTTGTAGCTATTGATGCTAAGAGAGTGGGAGATAATAGATGGAATATATTTACTCACGGTGGGAGAAATGATACAGGACTTGATGCTATTAAGTGGGCAAGAGAGGCTTATAATAGAGGAGCAGGAGAGCTATTAGTAACATCAATGGATGCAGATGGTACAAAATCTGGATTTGATAATATTTTAAATAAAAAGATTAGTGAAGTTACAAATATACCAATTATCGCAAGTGGTGGGGCAGGTACAATGGCACATATTAAAGATTCATTTACCAAAGGTAATTCAGATGCTGCACTAGCTGCTAGTATATTTCATTTTAGAGAGATAGATATTATGGATTTGAAGCATTATCTTAGAGATGAGGGAATTGCTGTAAGGATTTAATATGCAAAAAACAGTATTAGTGGTAGAAGATGAACAAGATATTTTAGATTTAATTGAATATACTCTTGTATCTGATAGGTATGATGTAATAGGTTGTCTTGATACCTCTATTGTTCAAAATATTTTAGACCAAGAGGATATATCTCTGATATTAATGGATAGGAATTTACCCAATATTGAGGGTTCTATTTTTATTCAATCTCTTCGTAAAAAGGGGTATAATACACCTGTGATATATCTAAGTGCCAAAGATAAAGAGGATGATATATTAGAGGGGTTTGATAGAGGTGGTGATGATTATATTACAAAGCCATTTAACCTCACACTATTAAAAGCTAGGGTAAAAGCTGTGATTAAAAGAACTTCTAATGATATAGAACAGTTAAAAATTAGAGATATATTTTATCAAGCATCTAATAAGAAGTTTTTTATTGATGATAGAGAGATAAATCTTACATATTTAGAGCATAATTTACTACTTGAATTTATTAAAAATAGTCAAAGACTCCTTTCAAGAGATATGTTGATAGAGAGGGTATGGAGTGATTATAAAGATGTGAAACCCAAAACTGTAAATGTGGCTATCAAGAGATTAAAAGAGAAAATTGACCCTTATGGTGAAAAAGAGTATATTAAATCTATTCGTGGAGAGGGATATATCTTTGCTTAAACTACATGATATATTTTTTCGTAAATTTTTACTTCTTTTTGTTACAATTTTTTTGATACTTGGTATTTTATTCTATTTTTGGATGAAGAATATATATATAGAGGCTACCAAACTTGATTTACTTCATAATATTGATATTTTATCACTTCATATAGATACTCTTGATAATATAGATACTCTTACAAAAGATATTAAAAAACTTGTAGATTTAAGAGTAACTATTATATCAGTAAATGGCAAAGTATTAGGTGATAGTGATGAGAATTTTAACCTAATGGATAATCATCTAAATCGTGTAGAGATTATGACATCTAAATATTATAAGTATGGTTCAAGTATTAGATACTCAAATACACTTCAAAAAAATTTACTATATGTTAGCAAAAAGTTTAATATAGATAATCAAATATACTATATTAGAATGGCAAGAGAGATAGCTACAATCAATCATAAATTTTTCTATTTATCTATTAAAATAACCTTTTTATTCTTGATTTTTATGATAATAGTATTTTGGGTATCTCTTAAAATTAGTCAAGCCGTAGAGGATGAGACCAAAAAGATTTTGGAGTTTTTAAGTAATCTTATAAACCAAAGAAAAGCTATTAAAATAGAGTCTAAATACTCATTAGAGTTTAATAAAATTACAAAATTACTTACTCTAACTTCCAAACAATTAGCACAAAAAAATCAAAAAAAATCAAAATATACAGCCAAACTAAAACTATCTAATAGACAAAAAGATGATATAATATCTGCTATATCTCATGAGTTTAAAAACCCAATAGCAGTAATTAGTGGATATGCCCAAACTATATTAGAAGATAAAAATATAGCCCCATCTATTAGAGAGAAATTTCTATTAAAAATATTAACAAACTCTAATAAACTTACAAATATGATAGATAGATTAAGATTATCAATAAATCTTGAAGAGGGTAAAAAAGTATCTATATTTAAAAGTACAAATATCAATAAACTAATAAATATAATAATAGAAGATATAAACTTAACATATAAAAATAGAGATATAGAGTTTATTGGAGATAGTAATATTAATATAAAAGTAGATGAAACTATGTTTTATGTAGCTATCAAAAATTTAATTGAAAATGCTATTAAATACTCTCAAGATAGAGTGGTAGTAGAGTTAGATAGTAGCTCAATCAAAATTATAGATACAGGGATAGGCATCAAAGATAGTGATATAGATAAAATTACAGATAAATTTTATAGAGTATCAAGTAATAGTTGGAACAACTCTTTAGGTGTAGGATTATCTCTTGTTAAAAATATAATTAATATACATAATTTTAGACTCAATATTAGTAGCATAGAAAATAGAGGCTCTACCTTTGAGATAGTTTTTTAGAGTATTAAATATTAATTTTTTAAGATAAAATACTCTGTTGGCTTTTTGGCTACTCTTTTACCCCATAAAAACTTATCTTTATACCACCCATTTAAATCTGATACTGTTACACTATAAGCTTTGCCTGAACTTGAGTGAATAAACTTATCATCTCCTAGATATATTCCAGAGTGATTTACATGACCTTTTTTACTTGTATCAAAGAATAGTAAATCTCCTATTTTAAGCTCTTCTCTTGATAGCTTTTTACCCTCTATTTTGGATTGATTTAAAGATGTACGAGGTATTTTGATATTATTGTTTGTCATTACAAAATATACAAACCCTGAACAATCAAAAGTATCAGGTCCTGTTTTGGTACTCTCATATTTAGAGCCTATTTTACTTTTTGCTAATGATATTATATTTGATACTGTATCATTGCTATCTACTACTCTTTTAGATATATTTAAATCATCAATATTAAGATTAATAATACACTCTTTTTTATTTTTGATATTAATTGTAGTCGTTGATTTGTTTTTGGCTTCTATATTGATATTTACAATACACTCACTAGAGAATAGATATGTAGATAATATTGTTAATATTGCTATTTTTTTCACTGTTTCTCCTATTTTAAATGTTTATATATTCTTAAAAAGTTGAGAATGAGAACCTAATCTTATTAGAATTAAATCATTATTATAAACTTTATAGATTACCAATATATCACCACTAAGATGAAACTCTCTAAATTTCTTTAACTCACCATTTGATAGTGTTGCTACATAAGTAAATAGTTTAGATATGATTTGGCTCTTTATTTGGTATTTTCATATTCTTTCCTTTTCTATATTTTCAAGACTTTTTAATATCGCTTCTTTAATCGTCATTTTTCATCTTTCCCCAAAGCTTGTGCAATAAGTTCAATTGGATTTTTAAATATAGTCTCTACATTAGCATCATTTAAAGACTCACTAATTTGGACTCTACACGCACTACACTCAGCAGAAACAATAGATGCTTTTGTATCTCTTATCATAGATGCCTTTGGAGTACCAGCTAGTTTGGCAAATTTAAACTTCTCTGTTTGCATTGTAACACCACCAAAGCCACAACATCTATTTGGGTCGCTCATTTCTATCATATTATAGTTTTGAGATAATAACTCTCGTGGTTGAGTATATATATCTTGGGTTTTTCTAGCATGACAGGGGTCGTGATATGTTACAAGTTCATCTATATTTTTACCCTCTTTAGCCAACATATCTTGAAGATTAGTTTGAGAGTGTAGCCACTCTGTTGCCATAAATATTTTACCACTTAGCTTTTTGGCTCTCTCTTCCCATTCAGGCATTTTATGATTAGCAAAAAATCTCTCCCAATCATGCTTTATCATAGAACTACATGTAGCTTCAGGGATAATCATAGCATCATAATCACTCATAAAGCTCTCAAAATACTCTATATTCTTAGTTGTCATATACTCTACACTACTCATATCACCCGTAAAGTAAGCAGGTGCGCCACAACATAACTGCTTTTTGGGGATAAATACCTCTACATTTAACTTTTCTAATATATATAGTAGAGAACTACCAATATTAGTATAGTTATAATTTCCTAAACAACCAATAAATATTGCTACTTTTTGCTTAGAATCTTTGGCAGGGATATGCTCTTTATGAGAGTTTAAAAAGCTTGTAAATGCCATTGATGGTAAAAGTCGCCCTTTTTTGATAAATGGTAGATTAAATCTTGCAAATAACCCTCTATCTTTATCATCACTCTTTAGCATACACCCCTTAAATACATATCCCATTTTAGAAAACATATCCATAGCAAATCTATGACGAAGTAACCAAAAGAATACTCTTTTAAATGTAGCAATACCAAACTTATCTGCAATATCAGCTCTTACCTCTTCTATTACCATATCAGTTGGCAAAGAGTTTGGACATACATCTACACAATTAGTACATAAAAAACAGCTCTCAAAAATATCTTTTGCATTTTTATCTAGCTCTAAATCACCATTTTGATATTGTCCTAAAAGTTCTATAAAACCTCTTGGAGATGTTACCTCATCAGGGTTGATTTGATGGATTGTACATACTGGGATACACTTACCACACTTTACACAATCATCAGTAATCTCACTAAAATTAAAAATTTCACTCAACTCTTTACTCATTTAGTTATAGCCCCATTTATCAAATTGTTGCTTAAGAGATTTATCATCTTTAAAGCTTGTATAATATAAAAATTCAGGTGCAAAATCTGCTCCATTATCCCAAGTTATTGTATCAATATCTTTATCTACTTTTACACTAGCAAATAGTTTTTTATCTTTTAATGGTTCAAATACCGTTCCATATAACTCTTTTTCTAAATCAACTATACCTTTTTTACCATCATTAAATTTTAATTCAACTCTATACTCTTCTAAATATTTTGCCTCTTCTACATATATAAACATATCTTACTCCATATTTTTGTGAGGCTAAAGCCATCACTTCCAATAAATTTTATCTAAAGCCCCATTTTATAAGGATTTAAAATATTATTAGGGTCAAATGCTCTTTTAATATCTCTAAATAGGTTCATCTCTTCATTATTAAAAGCAATTCCCATAAATGGGGCTTTTGATGTACCAATACCATGTTCTCCACTCAAAGTTCCACCGATATCAACTACCATTTGAAATATCTCTTCAATAGCCTTTTCACCCTCTTCTAGTTGTGAAATATCTATCATTACATTTACATGTATATTACCATCTCCTGCATGACCAAAGCATGGTACTTTAAATCCATATTTCTCGCCTATCTTATATATATTTCTAAGAGCCTCTGGTAACATAGAACGAGGTACAGAGATGTCCTCATTTAGCTTTTTATTTCCATATATTGTGATAGATTGAGAGGCATTTTTTCTAGCATACCAAAGCTTTTTGGCTTCATCATCATCTTTTGCTACTCTAAATTCAGTAGCTCCATTCTCTTTAAATGACTCTTCTAGCGTTTTGAGTTGAAAATCTATCTCATCAGATACATTTCCATCTACATCACCTACTAATACAGCCCCTGCATCTTTGGGTAAATCTACACCAAGTTTATCTATTAGTGCCTCTATTACCAATTTATCCAAAAACTCCATAGCCACAGGATTTGCTCCACTTGATAGAGATTTAAATACGGCATTCATAGCACTATCTACATCAGAGAATATACCCATATATGTCTTTTTATATTTTGGCATTGGGATAAGCTTTAGAGTAATCTCACTTATAATAGCTAATGTACCCTCACTTGCTATCAAAATACCTGCTGTGTTATATCCTGCTACATCTTTGATAGTCTTTTTACCTGCTCTTATAATATCGCCATTGGTTCGCACAGCCCTTAGAGCCATTACGAAATCTTTGGTGATACCATATTTAGCAGCTCTCATTCCACCTGCATTTTCACTGACATTTCCACCTAAAGTAGAGTACTCTTCACTAGCAGGGTCTGGTGGATAGAATAAGCCATGTCTTTGTGCCTCTTTTTGTAAATCCATATTAATTACAGCTGGTTGGACTACGGCTACCATATTTTGAGTATCAATCTCTAAGATTTTATTCATATGCTTTTCCATAGCCAAAATAATACCACCATGAGCAGGTAAAGCCCCACCTGTAAAGCCACTTCCTGCACCACGAGGTGTAATTATAATTTTATATCTATTACAATATTTTAAAATATCACTAATATCATCTTCATCTCTTGGAAAAACAACAGCATCAGGCTCATATTTAGTCCTTGTAGCATCATAACTATATGCTATTAAGTGTGCTTTATCACTATAAATATTATCCTCCCCTACAATATCTCTAAGGGCATTTATATGTTTATCTTTTATCACTTGATACTATCCATTATTTGATAATAGTTTCCTCCAGTTGTAGTAGAAAACATTCCACTCTTGATTGACTTTAATCTCATATAAAATGGTGCTTTAATATCAGTTATAGGAGTATTAAACTCTCTCTTACCTACTACACTATGAGTAATTGGGTCATAAAGAATAGCTACACTTTTTTTGACAATATAGATAAGCCCTACTTGATACTCTTTTGCAAATATTTCAAGATTTTCTTTGGTTGGTAACCCTTGTGAGTTTTTAGATAAGAATGTAGCAAAGATATCAGGGTGTATCCAGTTTTTATTGCTCTCTCTTGTAATATCAGCATATACTTTTTCATTTGGTGCTAGTAGTAAAATATTATCATACATATACCCACCAATTACACTATCACCTACCCTATAATTGTTTTTTACACTAGGTAGAGATGTATGAGTAATAGCAGTCCCACTAATAGTCCTTGCACTATTTCCATTAGATTGAGCGATATACCCTACAATTGCTTGAAGTCTTGTATCAAATTGATGGATTACAACACCACTCATACCTTTTCTTGATAAAGCTTTAGATAGAGTTACACTATTAGTACCTACAGCTGTTATAGTTGTATCTGTTTTAGTTGGATAAAATCCAGCATTTGCCCAAGATATAGCTAAAATAAATAGAACCATTTTTTTCATATTATTTCCTTAATTTTTATATTACTGTTATTATACACAAAAATATATTTTAATACTTTAAATCTTTATATCTTAAATTCTTACTCTTTTTTCTCTCTTAACCCAAATATTTCCACTAGAAAATACTATCCAAGCCCATTTCAACCATTTAATAAGTGAAAAGGCAATCCATATAGCCCAAATCAACATCAATACTCTATAGTACCAAATAGATAGAGATATAATTGTTGGTTGAGCAATATCATTATATATACGGTCACTATACCAATTTAGATAGCCTCCATAAGAGCTATTACCCATTATCATCATATCAGGATTACCAAGTAGTCCTATTGATACAGCACTGATAATAGTAGATAAAGCAATAAATGTCAATATTACAAGTAGTATTTGATATAAATTTCTATATCCTCCTTTAAGGCTAGAGCTTTTTTGTTCTCTAAATTTGAGTGCAAATATCCATATAATAACAGGAATCATAATAAATATACTAGTGGTACTTACTCCTAATCCTAATAGTACCCAATCACTACTTTTTAGAGGAGTTCCTTTGAATCTTCCAAGAATTATAGCAAATAGTATAAGGGCTAATATAACACCCCAAATAAGCACAGCAGGTCCTAGTGTAGGTCCACTACTCCAAAGTATCCAACGGTTATATGGTAGTGTTAGGCTAATATTACTATTGACACTCTCTTTGTTTAATTTAATATGAGGAAATTGATAGCTAATATCACTGCCTATCTCTTCTCTCCATGAAATTTTGACTTTTTGTGATTTTGCTTGTAGTGGTATTGATACTTTACCACCATTGATTTTAAGGTAGTGGGTTTTATCATCAATTATTGTTGGTTTTAATTCTTTTATTCCATCTATTATTATGCTATATTGTCCTGCTTTTGAACTTTTGAGATTTAAATCTAATGTTATATCTCTATAACGACTAGATTGTATAATCTTCAATTGAGAAGATTGAATAGTTAAATTCTCTCCTTTAACAGCTTTTGCTTTTTCCATAGTAAGTTTTAATTTATCACCTTGCCATGGTTTAAATAAAGGCATCAAAATAGTACCAATTTTTAGCTGTTCAATTGCCTCTAATCCATCATATTTAATATCCCAAATAGATGATATATCCATTTTCCATATTTCACTATGCTTACTATTTTTATCAAAGTTGAGTTCTAAACTTTTGGTAATAGGTAGTGATGAACGCCAATTATAGTATGAGTTTTTATTATCTAAATGTAATATAACATTACTATCTTTTAGTTCTATATCTTTATTTAATATTGATTCATTTTTTAATAGTTTATAGGTTAGAGTATAAGGTTTATTGATATAATTTAGTAATTTTACCTCTGTATCTATATACCATCTTTGACCAAAATATAGTGTTCTACTCACCTCTATCATTGGTTGGACTTTACTTTTTTCTTTCTCTCTAACTTTTTGTTCTTTGAGATTATTTATCTCTATATAGCTTTTATAATCACTAGATATACTCCATAATTTATTAGATGAGGTAGTTTTGAGATTATGTAGTGATAATAGAGAAGAGAGCATAATTTTTTCATACCCTTTGATTGAACCATTTAAATTAATTTTATGTACCCCTTTAGATAACATAACCCATAATTCACCACTATTATCTATATTAATATTTGCAACTTTCCCATCTACCATTACAGTTGTAGGCAACCATATATTACGGTTACCAAATATTGGCAATGATATATTTGTCCCTGCTGATATATCTAAATTTATATCTAATACATCATCTATAATATCTAATCTTACCCTCTCTATACTTGCACAATTAGGCAGACAAGTAGGGGGAGTTATAAGCTTCTCTTTGAGCTTTATTAACATATCATTTGATGGAATATCTGCTTTTAGGGTATTTGGATAAAAATTTAATATCAATATCAAAGCCCAAATCTTAGCCCCATCTCTATTTAATTTTACGGTTATAGACTTTGTAAATTCTCGTAAAAACATATAGAGTAAAAATAGCATACCAATAATATTTAAAACTTTTAAAATCTTTGAGATAGTAGGAGATATAAACCATAACTCTAATCTCTCATCACTTCCCACTGCACTTTGCCAATAGAAATTATGGCTATTCCAACTCCATGTAGGCTTACCTACTCCTGTTTGTACCACAGCATTTGGGTCAATTCTATTTTGCATTATCTGATTTTGTGATTTACTTATCTTTGGTAGAGGCATAGGCATACTACTCTCCATATAATCTATTATCTCTTTTTCTCTTCTTAATATTTTTTTCTCTTGATAGGCTCTGTTTGTCTCTAATATTGGAGAGAAAATAGCACTATTACTATAATTTACTTTTTCAAGTTGTGGATATAGTGCTGTTCTTATCTCATATATAGAGAAACTAAGTACCTTTGATATTGTAATAATCAAAACAATACTCATAAAAAACTTTATAATACTTCTCAATCTTCCCTCCTCCAAAACACGCAGTAGTGCAACAAAAAGTAATACAGATAACCAAATCATAGTAGGTGCATCATCACTCTCATGCCAAAGCAAAATTATAAATAAAGTAGCAGGAATAGACCATACTATACCATACATCTGATATATTCCAATAGCTAATAACATCACCAAAAATATATCCATCAAATCCCACTTATCCACCCAAGCACTACCCTTTTTATCTGAACCAAAAGATGCAAATAGTTCCCAACCTATCGGAAGATGAAGAGTAGTAGTAATAGAACTAAACTTCTCATTCCAACCACTAATAGGTAACATAGTTATATCACCATTATAACGACTATATGCCTCTATATCAAGATTCTCCTCTCGCAGTTCCACACCCTTTTTTAAGCTCCCATCTAGGGTAGTAATAAGTGTTGGTTTGTTATTAATAGATATTGAACCCAAATCCAAAATATTACTACTCTCTAATCTTCTAATTTGAGATATTTTAGCACTAATATTATCACTTATTGTATATCCCCCACCATCAAAATCCAACCAAATATGTCGTTTTAGATTAAACTTATTTTTCTGTTGCTGTTTTGCACTTTTATAAAGCTCTTTTATATTAAATACTTTATCATCTACCAAATAAGTAGGTAGCACTCTCCACTCTTGTGGCAGACTTGTCTGTGCAGGGTCAATAGGAGTAGCACCATTTATCTCTACTGTACGATAATTAGGATTACTCTCCATACTCCAAACCTCTTGATTATCATAAATAAACTCCCCCTTACTCTTATTCAAAGCAGTGAGATTATAAGGTGTATAAGAGTCTATCATTATCTCCCACTCCCCTGCTTTAAGCTCTACTTTTAGTCTATTATTATCTATAATCGTAGCATCAAGAGAACTACTAATAGCCGTAGGTAAAAATTTATCTAATACAATACCATCTAAAATCGCTGAACGCATCTTACCTGATACAGAGAGATGTAGATAACTCTTCATCTTCAAAGGGTGTCCATCTATAATTTTTCTATAAATAGATACAGATAGAGTCCCTTTCTCTATTTTGCTAGAACCACTCTTATCTAACCATAATTTAGAGTTTTTATCAATAGAGAGATTAGATACCTTTTGACCATCTTTATATAAATTTACCAATACAACATATTGAGGTAGTTGAATATACTTCACATTATCTTTTAAAATAATAGAACCACTAATAGTATGTACCCCTTTATCCAAGATTAAAGTAGCTTTTGATTGATTATCAAGAACTATAGCCCTCTTACTATCTACCATCACACTCTCTACCCATGATAAATGAGCCGATGGCAAGGGAACTTTAGTTTGATTTTTATAAAGAGTAATAGAGATATTGAAATCTAATTTATTACCATCTAAAGATATATTAATATCTCTAAACCAAGAACATCTGCTATCCCCACTTTGATAATCAATAGGACACTCCCTATCTTTGACATCATCTAAGACCCAATTTTGCCACTCTATAAGAGATGGAGGTATATTATCCCTATCTATAGAGTAGAGAAAATTAGTCAAAAGCAATAGAGAGAAGATAATAAGATGAAGAGTTTTAAACATTATATATCCTTTTTTTGTTTAGTTTATAATTATAGCATTAGTTTCTTATCTATAATAAATTTTAATATTAATTAAAACCTCTTATAACTTCATTTTAGATAAAATACCAACAAGATTATTTGAAGGCTAATATATGAGTGTTGCAGTTTTATTTGGTGGTTCTAGTTATGAACATGAGATTAGTATCGTAAGTGCTATTACTATGAAAAAGGTATTTAAGAGTACAGATTTAGAATTTATATTTTTAGATGCTAATAGAGAGTTTTATTCTATTGATAGTAGTGATATGAAATCTAAATTTTTCTCATCAGGAGATTATAAAAAAGCGAAGAGACTCTCTCTTAAGAGTGGTGGATTTTATAGTAAAACATTTTTTGGTGAGAATTTAATAGAGTTTGATACACTATTAAATCTAATTCATGGTAGAGATGGTGAAGATGGTAAGGTAGCTTCATTAATGGAATTTTATGGTATCAACTATATTTCACCAAGAATTGAAGCTTCAAATTTAAGTTATAGTAAATTATATACAAAACTTTTTGCCAAAGAACTAGGCATAGAAGTAGTAGAGTATCAACATCTCTTTAAACACTCCCCTAGAGTTATCAATATCAAATATCCATTGATTATCAAACCAACTAGATTAGGTAGTAGTATTGGTGTATCTATTGTGAGAGAAAAAGCTCACTTAGAGTATGCCCTTGATGTGGCATTTGAACTTGATGATAGTGTAATTATTGAGCCATTTATTGAGGGGATTAAAGAGTATAATTTAGCAGGGTGTAAAAGTAATACTTGGGAGTTATCTATTATAGAAGAGCCTCAAAAAGATGAGTTTTTGGACTTTGATAAAAAATATATGGATTTTTCAAGAGACTCACAAGTAGCCAAAGCTGATATATCACTAGAACTTACCAAAAAACTTCAAGAGAGTTTCAAAACTATTTATGAACCAATATTTTATGGTTCTATTATTAGATGTGATTTCTTTGTAATAGATGAGAGAGTGATTTTAAATGAGATAAATCCAATCCCAGGGTCTATGGCAAATTATCTATTTGAAGATTTTGAGAATATGGTTTTACGATTGGCAAACTCTCTTCCAAAAGAGAAAAATATTAAAATAGATTATAAATATATCAACTCTATATCACAAGCAAAAGGCAAAGCATAATGGAAAATGTAATAAGTAGCGAAAAATTAAAAAGACTTTTAGAATCTGAAATTATACCTGATTTAGAGGGTGCGATTGATGAACTTTTTGAAGATATTGAAAAAAGTAAAGGTGCAACAGAAGAGCAAAAAAGCGAACTCAAAGAGCTTCAAGAGATGAGAGATGAGTGTAGAGAGATAATCTCTGAACTTGATAGAGATGAACTAAAAGATGATGAGATAGAAGAGATTTTATCAGAACTAATAGATAGTAAAAGTAAATAAGGATTTAATATGGTAGAGAGATACGCAAGAGAAGAGATGAGCCAACACTGGACACAACAGGCAAGATATGCAGCATGGCTAGAGGTAGAAAAAGCAGCAGTAAAAGCTTGGTCAAAACTAGGCAAAATACCACAAGAAGATGCTGATAAAATTGTAAAAAATGCCTCATTTTCAGTTGAGCGAATAGAAGAGATAGAGGCTATTACAAAGCATGATTTAATCGCTTTTAATACAAGTGTAAGTGAGAGTTTAGGTGATGAGAGTAGATGGTTTCATTATGGT
>JAMOOX010000159.1 GCA_027065045.1 Campylobacteraceae bacterium
TTTATGATACCTATTATCGGTCTTATAGATTCTATCAGATCTCAAAAGTTGATGACAAATATGCTAAATCATATAAAAGATAATGAAAAGAGGGTAGCACTTGTTGATGTGGCAGGTATAGCAACTATAGATAGTGCTGTAGCAGCTCATCTTATCAAGATATCTAAAGCAACTAATCTTATGGGATGTGAAACTATTATCTCTGGTATATCACCTGAAATAGCTCAAACTATAGTAAATCTTGGTATAGATATAGAGAGGTTTAGAACAACTTCAACACTTAAAGATGCCTTAGAGTATGCTTACAAGGTTAATAGTGAGAGTTGATAAATTATGATTAGTTCAAATTCAATATCTAATGATGTGTTAATAATTACTATTGATGAAGATGAATTACATAATGATGAAAATTTTGCAATAGAGTGTTTAAAGTTAATTACTAAGTACTCCTTATCTCATATGGTGCTTAATGTAGATAAATTTAAAACTGTACAAAAAGATGATATTTTAAAGATTGAGAAGTTGATAAAACTTTTGAGTGTTAATAATATTAAGAGTATGGTGTGTGGCATAGATATAAATAGTATTTTAGTACTTCTACATTTCGTTGAAGATTTTAATTTTAACTCTACGCTGGATGTACAAAGAGCAGTTGATGAAATTAAGAATAAAAACTGAACAAGATGTAATCCATTGCATAGCAAAAGCAAAAAAATTTGCACTTGAGAGTGGTATGACTAATGTTAAATCAACAGAGATGGCAACTATCGTTTCTGAACTTAGTTATAACATTATAAAATATGCTAAATCTGGAATAATTATGATGGAATTATCCAAAGATGAAATTTTAATAAATGCTTCAGATAATGGTAGTGGAATTAAAAATATAGATAAAGCACTAGTTGATGGGTTTAGTTCATCAGGTACTCTTGGTTTGGGCATACCTGGGATTATAAGACTTAGTGATGATTTTGATATAAAAACATCTAAAAATGGTACAGAGATAACTG
>JAMOOX010000160.1 GCA_027065045.1 Campylobacteraceae bacterium
CCACATTATATTTTGCTATCTTATATTTCCTATAGTCTGGTAACTCTCTAAATCTTTCTAATAATGTTTTCATAATTCTTTTTGCGTATTATACTTAACTTTTATTTGATTTTGAATTACCGTGTCAGCATAAAGTAAATCGTTTTATAATGAACCATCTCTTTTAATTTATCTAAAAACTCTTTATTATTAAGTTTAGATAGAATTTCAAAATTGGATTGAATTCTCTGTAATAGAGGTGGATTTAATTTAATATTTAATTGAGATATAAGTAGAGTATCTAAATACTCTCCACCACCTTGAGATATATCTTTCATTATATTTTCTCTATTATCCTCTATGAATTTAAGTTGACTTTTATCCCTTAAACATTCAGTTGAAACAAGTAAGAGTGTTGATGATACAATAGCTGTGCTTATCAACCAATCATCTAATTTTTTATCTTTACAATCAGATGACGGGCAAACAGATGATAAACCAAATCCTGTAGATGTACTATTTGTATCATTTGCTAAACCAATATATGCTAAGATACATATTAATATAATATATCTTTGCATAGTATAAAGATGTGCAAAAGGTATAGTATCTCTCCAATCACTACTCTCTTTTTTATCCATATCTACATATCCTTTAATATAATTATAATTAGTAAGTTTCCATATATCTCCTAAATATCTCCTAATTTTACATCTCCACCTAAAAGTTTATGGAAACTCATTTTTAGTGCATAACTATTAGCAAACTCTTTATCTATAGCAAAAGAGCCAAATTTATACTTCCTTATTAGCCTAAAAAAATAGGTCTTATTATATCTAGCCCAAGAGAAGATGCCCCTTCTAGATAATTTTAAGGTTATATTTTTCATTTACTGTTCCGACAAGAAAAAACTCTATAATTCTATAGATTATCTATATAAACCTATATATTAAAAAGTCCTCACTTAATCGTTTGTCCACCACTTGATAAGTGAACTTTACCTGCTTTGCTATTCCTACATTCA
>JAMOOX010000161.1 GCA_027065045.1 Campylobacteraceae bacterium
GATATTAAAATTACTATATCATGGCTCTCAATCATTCCTAAATCACCATGATAAGCCTCTGCTGGGTGTAGAAAAAAGCTAGGAGTACCTGTACTTGCTAGTGTAGCTGATATCTTTTTGCCAATAATACCAGACTTTCCCATACCTGATATTATTACTTTACCTTTTGAATTGATAATACTATTAATAGCATTATCAAAATTACTATCCAAAAAATTTGATAGATTTTTTATCTCTTGTGATTGAATTTCAAAAACCTCTTTAGCTATATTTTGAATATTCATCTACTCAATCTTATCTATATATTTGATAGTTTTATCAATTATCTCAATAAGAGGTTGAGTATATTCTAAAATATCATTAAAAATTAGCACTAAATTATCATCAATATACTCATCTACTACTCTATTTTTAACATCTTTTATCATACGCACCTCATCAATATTCTCAAAAAGGTATCTATTATAGGCGTGTTCTATCACATCTATTAGAGTTGTTCTATCTTCAAATTCAAACTCATCTAAATCTCTAAAAACTCTTCGTATCAAAAAATTTACACTTCTACTATATCTACCACATAATATAGTAAGCTTTCCAAACTCCTCTACATTATAGCTCTTTCTAATACCCACAATTAGGGCATCTTGATAGGCTATCTCTAGCCAATATAGTTGTCTCTCTAATATTTTCTTACCATCTAAGAGTTTATCTTTTGATGAACTCATTGTTTTGCCTTAATTACCATACCTCTTATCTCATCTTCATCTATCATAGATTTTTCATATTTTACTACGGCTATATTTTCACTCTCGTTTATATAGCTCTCTACTACTGCCTCATTTGAAATTATAGTATGGACTTTTTCTCTATCATAAATATCAAGTGGTAGATATACATTTCCTCTATTAGCAGGATTATCCATAGATAATACCCACAAAATCCATATAACAGATAACCCCACTACAAACATTGATAAAACTTCTCTATCATAATGTTGCATCATATACCCTGCTATTAATCCACCAAAAAATATTCCTGTATATGCAAATGTATTTGCTACACCTAATGCAGCACCCTTTTGATGAACTTTGGCAAACTTACTTACAAAGCTTTGTAAAAGTGGTTCAAACATATTAAACCCAATAAAAAATAGTACAACACCAACTATAAATAACCAACTACTATTTGCAAATCCCATAGCCAAAAACCCAAATAAAATTGAGACTATTGATATTATAAATATCTCTTTACCCTTGCCATATTTTTCTCCAAATACAGCAGCAGGACCCATAGCCACTAATCCAAAGATTAAAGCAGGTAGATATACTTTCCATAACTCTGTTTTCTCCCAACCAAATCCACCAATATCCACTCCATTTGTCATAACTACAGGAATAATAAAAAATGCCATTGTCATAATTGATGAGTGAAACAAAAATGTAATATACATCTTAACAAGTGCCTTATCTTTGAATACATCTTTCATTTTTGACTCTTCTTGGCTATAGCTATGGACTATCTTTGGAGGATTAGGAACATTTGTAAATAAAATGGTAATAGCCATAACTGATAATATAGCCGTTAGCCAAAATAGTTTATCTATCCCCCAATTAGTACCCACAATTGGAGCAATAAGCATAGCAAGAGCAAAACTCATAGCAATAGTACCACCCATAATAGCCATAGCATGACCTCTCTCTTCCTCTTTAACAAGGTCTGCTATCATAGCTGATACTACAGAACCAATAGCCCCTGCCCCTTGGAGAAATCGTCCTATCATAAGAGAGTATATATCACTACTCATCGCACAAACAACTGAACCAATTATAAATATAATAAGTCCAAAAAATAGAGTTTTCTTTCTCCCTATCTTATCACTCATAAGCCCAAATGGAACTTGAAAAATAGCTTGTGTAAGTGCATAACCACCTACAACAGCACCTGCTAGAAATGGGGTAGCACCCTCCATCTCTAGTGCATATATTGATAAAACTGGTAACACTATAAATAGCCCAAAAAATCTCAATCCTACAATTGAGCTTAAAGGGAGTATCTGCTTAAACATTTTAATACCTTTATTTAGATAAAATTTAATAAATTATAATTCCATTATATTAAAAAAAGGTTAATGTATGACTATTGTACTAGCAACATCAAATAAAGGCAAGTTAAAAGAGTTTAAAGAGATGTGTCAAGCTAATATCATCTCATTTCAAGAGATATTAGGAGATATAGAGGTAGATGAGACAGAGGACTCATTTCAAGGTAACTCTATATTAAAATCTCAAACAATATATAATATGTTACCAAATAAAGAGAATTATATTGTAGTAGCAGATGATAGTGGATTAGTAGTACCATCACTTGATGGAGAACCAGGTATTTATAGTGCTAGATATGCAGGTGAGAGTGCAAGTGATAGAGATAATATAGATAAATTAGTATCAAAACTAAAAGATAAAAATATTAATAGTTGTGAAGCTAATTATACCTGTGCAATATCTATAGTATCAAAATATGGAACATACTGTATTCATGGTTGGGTATATGGAGACCTCTCTACCACTCTAAAAGGAGACAAAGGATTTGGATATGACCCACTATTTACTCCATTTGGGTATAACCAAACTATGGCACAAATTGATAATAGTCTAAAATCAAAAATATCTCATAGAGCAAAAGCTTTGGAATTAGCTAAGCCTATTATTGAGATGTGTAATAGATATTAAGGAGATTTATGAGAGTAATTACACTATTTTCAGGTGCTGGTGGAATGGATTTGGGATTTATTCAAGCAGGGGCTGAAATTTTATGGGCTAATGATTTTGAAAAAGATACTACTATTACTTATGCTAATAATATATCAGACCATATAGTTTGTGGAGATATTACACAAATACCAAACTCTAAAATACCTTATGATGATATTGATGTAGTTATTGGTGGGGTTCCTTGTCAAGGATTTAGTGTAGCAAATACAAAAAGAAATTTACAAGATGAGAGAAACTTTTTATATAAAGAGCTTTTGCGAGTAGTAGAATATAAACAACCTAAATATTTTGTAGGTAAAAATGTAAAAGGGCTTTTAAATAGTGCTGATTAAGGGTTTAGATGAAACTTAAAAATATAGAAGAGATAGAGCTAAAATATCTTAATAAATTTTATTATTTTATGAAATATATTGAAGATGAGATGATGATAGGTTTTGAAACTAAAGAGAAAATTAAAGATGATTGGATTAATAAATAGTTAGAACCTCATTATAAATCAAGAGTTTTAAGTGCAGGTAAATTAACAAGTGGTTTATTTTAATGAAAATATAAATATAGAATTTAAACAAAAACTTCAATTTTTTGAAGATTTAATACAAGAAGGGTAAAATATGAAACAAAAATTTATGAATGATTTACAGATAATATATGAGGAACTTACTCTTAGACAATCTATTTTAAATAACTATTTTGAGCTGTTAAATAAGCCACACTACAAATCTGAGAGATTGGTAAAAGAGTTTTTGAATATTTTGGAGCTAAAGTATAATAGTGAAAATACATTGGCATCTCTTAATAGAATAATTAATCTAAGAGAGGATTCTCTTAATGAGGTACTTAAAAAATCAGGGTTTAAAGAAGATGAGATAATTCAAAAACAAGAAGAGGCTTATCTATTTGTAAGTCATTTTCATATTGGAGAGTTTGAGAAATTTATAATATGGATGAAAGATAATAGACTTTTAAATGATTTTTACTGGACTATTATAGAGGGGATTCATGCTGTTGGTATCTCTATGAGTGGTTGGCAGAGTGCTTGGACTTCTCATATTATTCATGGAGTTAATAAAGATTTATATCAACTATTTAATGGTGATGAGGAGAAAATTTTTAAAAAGCTTGAAGATGAGCAGTTATTGGACTTAGATTGTGATAACTCTATAGGAGATAGATGTTACTCTGTATTACGAAGAAATCATAATGGTTCATATAGTAGTATATCTTATGCTGATGCTTTTAAAGAAGAGGTTTCAACTATTGTGGATACTATTGATATTTTGATAGAATCACTAGAAGAACAAGAGGATGTTATATTTAATCAAAAGAGTGAATGGCAAGAGTATTTTATAGCTTTAAAAGATGCTTTTGGACATACAAATACAGATGAGCTTATCAAATATTGGGCAAGAGTAGATGAAAAATGGATGGCAATTACTAGCCCAATTCAGTTAGGACATCCATTAGAGTATTATGAAGACCATTACCGAAAGGCAGTAGCATTAGAGTGGGATTTAAGAATTATAAATCCAAATATGCAAAAAAAAGTTAAAATAGATGATAATATCAAAAAATTTGTATCAAAATTAAGTGAAATTATAATACACCCTAATGCGATTAAAACTATCCAACGAAATATCGCACAAATAGATAAAACTCAACTATATATCGGACGCCCACTACTTTATTATGGTGCAGAGTTTAATGGACTTTTTTCTGCTCAAGTTGTTCCAAATGATGAGAATGTATCTGCTAAGCTTGGCAAGAAAATATTTGCATATCCTGATTTTGTAATTCAATCAAAAGAGAGTAAGCCTATTATGCAAATTAGTGTAGAGTTTTTTGGTGTAGAGTTTACAAGAACTCAAAAAGAGTTTATACGCAAATCACCACAAGTTTGGTATAAGGTCTATAACATCTCAACTATTGGTCATGAGTTTGGACATATGTTATGGATGGATAAAGATACAGAAAATTCTATGAACAAGAGTGGGCAGTTCAAAAATATAGAAGAGTTCAAAGCAACAGCTGGTGGATTAATGGCATTTTTTGATAATGAAGAGGATTATCTCAAAAATCATATTGTAGATGATGTGGTATCTCGTGCTGTATCTTTGATGTCATGGAGAGAAGTAGGTGAAGTATTGCCATATTATTGTGAAGGAATAATTCATCTTGATATTTTATTTGAGAGTGGAGTATTTAGCTTTTTGAATAATAAGATTGTAATTGATTATAATAAATATGAGATGATGAAAGAGCTATATTATAATGCCTATACAAAATTAGCAAAACACTATCTTGATAAAAAAGATGCTAATATATATCTAAGTGATTATGCCTTTAAATATAATGGTGTATATCTGCCACAAGATGATAGAGTACGAAACTTTGTAGAGAAATATTATCAAAGATACAAAGAGATAGGACAACTTACTATATCAATTTAATGTATAGTTGGTTAAAACCAACCATACTAAATTAGTTTTTAATGAAATAATAGTACAATAGCAGTTACAAACACAATCAAACTCCAAAAGAAGTATTTATGTTATATAAACTTTACCTACTATTCCCGACTTCACCCTAAACCTTCCTTAAGCAACGACTAAATCCCCACCCACTAAGGAAAGTTAAAGCTCTAAATTATTGTAGTGCCTAGCTAAATCTATATATTATCCTAGATGTTCAGTACAGATAGTAGTATAGAGAACTTAATGCAGATAAAGATATAGCTAGGTTTACTCTTGATAATGGAAGAAAACTAATAGTAACTTATTCAAGAAAAAGGGATAGAGAAGTTAAAAGCTAAACTAGAAAAAGAGAAATCTGTAAAATCTCATCTATCTAACCAAGGATATAAGAAATATTTACAGTTAGAAAGCAGTGAAGAGGATAATAAAGATA
>JAMOOX010000162.1 GCA_027065045.1 Campylobacteraceae bacterium
TAGTTCTGTGCTGTATACTGTTTTTTTACGACTCATCTTATACCCCTTTTTTCATTTCTTATCTAATTTTACTCTTTTTTAGATTAGAGTTATTTTTTAGTTGTTTGTTTTCCTTGGGGTATTATATATTATGGAGGTTAAGCACTCTTTAACTCCTTATATCTTGGGTAAATTGTGATTTGTAGTGCCTAGATTTTTTAGGAAAACTCGGTAGGCAGGGGGGTGTAGTGCTTTTTGGGGCGAAGTCGGGGGAGGATTAGATAATACTCTTTTCTAATCTTTTAATAGCCTCTATCATAACAGACTTTGGTACAGCACAATTCATTCTCATATATCCACTGCCACCATCTCCAAAGCTTACTCCTTGACTTAGTCCTAATTTTCTATTTTTTAATAATTTATGTAATTGATTATCATCTAAATTTAGTTGATTAAAGTCTATCCATGCTAGATATGATGCTTGTGGTGGTATAAATCTAATTTTATTTGGGTATTTATTGACTAAATTCTCTAAAAGTCCAAAATTGCTTTTAATATACTCTAATAGCTTCTCTATATACTCATAGGCATTATTATAAGCACTTTCAAAAGCTATATGAGATAATATATTTCCCTCTCCTAGATGTAAGTTATTATAATTTATTTTAAATTTTTCTCTTAACTCTCTATTTGGTATCATAATAGTTGATATTGACATACCTGAGATATTAAATGTTTTTCCTACTCCTTGAAGTGATATAATATTATCTTGTGATATTTTGATAGATGGGGTATAAGTGATAAATGATAAATCACTATGGATTTCATCTGAAATTATTATAATATTATGCTTATTACATATCTCTATTATCTCTTTTAGTTCATCTATACTCCATACTCTACCTACTGGGTTATGAGGAGAACATAATAAAAATATCTTTGTTTTTGGGGTGATTTTTGATTTAAAATCATCTATATCAAATCTATATATACCATCTATATCTTTTTTGAGTGGATTTAATATAAATACTCTATTTTGATTGATGATACTAGATATAAATGGTGGGTATATTGGTGGTTGGGCTATTATCTCATCACCTATATTACTAAATGTGGTGATAGCTATATTGATTGATATTAGGATTGATGGAGAGTATAGAAACCACTCTCTTTTAGTATCTAAATCATATCTATATTTTAGCCAATCTATTTGTGCTTGATATGTTTTATCACTTATCATCTCATATCCCAAAATTGGGTGATTTAATCTAGCTTTTATATCATCTAAGATAAATTGAGGTGTAGCTATATCCATATCAGCTACCCACATTGGTAATATATCATCATCAAAGAGTTGATATTTTTCGCTATTGCTATCTCTTCTATCAATTATTTTATCAAAATTCATTTAGATACCTCTAATTAAATTATCAATAAATAGAGTCAATAATAAAAACATCACAATAGATATTGTACGGGTATAGTTTTTGGTTATTAGTATAATTATTACAAATAGAGTAGATATTATCATAATAGATATATCAAAGATATGATGAGTCAAATCTATTTTTATAGGGTGAAGTATAGCACTAATTCCCAATACAATCGTACTATTTGCTATATTAGAACTTATAATATTACCCATAGCTATCTCTACTTTGGATTTATAGATAGCTAATATTGTAAGTGCTAATTGAGGTAATGATATACCTAGACTTATCATTATAATACCAACTTGCCAATCATTTAATTTAAACATACTTGCTATATTAATAGCACTATCTACACTAAAAAATGCTCCAAATATCAAAGCTAAGATACCAGTAAAAAATAGAAATATAGATTTAACAAAGCTTAACTTACTTTTGGAAATATCATCTATAAACTCTCTATCTATATCTTTGGCATCATGAAATAGAAATCTAATATAGGCTATCATAAATATAATCAAAACAGTATAATCAGTAATTGATATAATTTTATCTAGTGATACTAATATAAATAGAGATAGTGAAGCCATCAACCAAAAAGAGTTCTTGATAAAAAACTCTTTTGATATATCTATCTTTTTGGAGAGTAGAAATATTGTCGCAAATAGTAGAGTGATATTAAAAATATTACTACCTATGATAATAGATATAGCCATATCTCCCCTATTATCCATCACAGAGGCACTTACTGTAGCTATTTGAGGCAAATTTGTACCAAGTGCTATAAGTGATGCACCAATTATAAATTCTGATATATTAAGCTTCAATGCTAGAGAGTGAGATGCCCTAATAATAATATCAGCCCCACCTATAAGTAGTGCCATTGATAATACAAAAATTACAAAATCCATAAGCTAACTCTCCTCTACTCTTACAATTAAACTTTTGGGTAGTTTAAATTTCTCTATAATCTCTATCTCCTCTCTTCTCATCTCTCCATTATCTACCTCATGGTCATATCCTAATAGATGAAGCATTCCATGAATAAATAGTAGAGTAAATTCATCATCTATATTATGATTAAGAGATTGTGAGACTTCAATTACTTTATCTATATTTATAATAATAGTGCCTAATGGCATATTATCAAATTCACCATCAATAGGAAAACTCAATACATCAGTAGCACTATTTTTGGCTCTATATTCATAGTTAATCTCTCTTATATAGTCACTATTACAAACTATTAATTCTACCTCTTTTGAGCTAAATTGTGATATAATTTCTTTTAGTAAATCCAACTCTATGGTATAAGTTGTTTGATTATCTAATATTATCATAAAGTTATATAATCTTATGAAGTATATTAGCCTTTTTCATCCATTGATTAAGCTCTTCAAATTCATCTTTTTCTATTAATCTTTTGCAATAATCAAGTTCATCACTTACATGAGTTAAAGCATCTAATAGATTAGTCTTATTTTGTCTAAAAATATCCTCCCACATATTAGCAGAACTCTTAGCAATTCTACTCATATCTTGAAACCCACCACCTGCAAGGGCTAAAATATTTTTGGGGTCTTCTTGGTTGAGTACAGAGTTTGCTAAAGCGTAGCTAAGGGCATGAGGCATATGAGAGATATATGCTGTATGAATGTCATGCTCTTTTGAATCCATATAGACTATATTCATACCAATTGATTTAAATATATCTTTGGCCACCTCTCTTTGAGTATCTCCTGATTTTTCTAAATCGCAAAGAACAAGAGTCTTATCATAATATAGTCCCATAAATGCAGATGATGGTCCAAAGTTTTCTGTACCTGTCATTGGGTGTGCTGCTACAAAGTTTTCTCTTATATTATCAGGTATAGAGTGGGATATTTTATATTTTGTACTCCCTAAATCTATAATAGTTGCACTATCTTTTATATTTTTGAAACTTTTGGTAATAGATATAATAGCATCAACAGGAACTGCTAAAAATATAATATCACACTCCTCAATAGCTGATACATCATCTGCCAACTCATCTACAAGTTTAAGTTCTAGTGCCTCTTTGAGATGCGATTGATTATGGTCTAATCCCACAATATAGTAATCTCTATTTAAAGATTTAAGAGCCAATCCAATAGAACCACCCATTAATCCTAACCCTATAATACCAATTTTTGTTTGATTCATATTTTATTCCTTAGATGTATTTTGTATTTTTTTTATTATTTTATTCTTTATAAACACTAAATTTTTATAGATATTTTTTAAATCATCTATCTTTGTAGAGTCAAAATTATAACTCACATAATATTCATAACTATCTTTACCTACTTTTTCTAATATTACAAAGTTCCAAATAGCACCCACTATATAAGCCCCCTCCATCACACTCTCATTGTTTAATTCAACAGCACTTATAAGTTCTGCTAAAAGTTGTGGTTCAGGGTAGCTATTAGATTGCTCTTTTTTAAACTCTTGTATAAAAAAATATGGTTTTTCACTATCTACTAAACCACTTGCCAACATAAAATCAGCTTCACCTTGTAAAATAAATTTATCATTTTTATATACCAATTTTGCATTATAAAAATCTCTAAATCTATTTTTATAAGATGTAAAATTTATTTTTCCAAAAAGGTGTGCTAAAAAATGTATTTTTAAATCCTCTTCTCTATAATATTTTATTAAAGGTTTTATCTTGGCAATTAAAGTTTCTAAAAATAGAGTTGTCTCATCACTTATTATTATATCATTATTAAATATATAATCAAATTTACTTTCATTAATATTTAATTTAATATCCACTATATTTTTTAAGTCGCTATTTTTAATTTTACTAAAACTATATATTGGAATACTACTATCTTCTCCTTTAAGTTCTCTCATCTCTTTTTGAAGTTTAGCTATCTCTTGGAGTAGTTTTTTTTCTACCTCTTTATTCATAAAAATTTTCCTTTATATACATTTAGTTCTACTATTCTATCTAAATTAAAATTAATTTTATCTCTTTTATTAGATTTTTAGCCAAAACAAGATAAACTATACAAAAATTTATATAGAATGAGGATATTACTTTTATGAAAAAAATTATAGCATTATCGTTAGTAACAGGTTCTTTGCTTCTAGCTCAAAAAGTAACTCAGGTAAAGTTTGATGGACTTGTCCATCTCTCTCCTAGTGTAGCAAAAGAGGTTGCAGATATTCATGTAGGTGATGATTTACACCCACTAAAGATCAATAACTCCGTAAAAAAACTTTTTGCACAGGGTTATTTCAAAGATGTATATGTAGAAAATAGAGGTGGTGGTAGATTAGTCTATCATGTCAAAGAGAAAAGTGCAATTACTAATATCAAGGTGGAGGGTTATGGTAATAATGATGATGCTGTAAAAACTTTAGCAACACTTGGACTTAAAAGAGGTGATTTTTATAATAAAAGAACCATTGCCAAAGCTAAAAAAGCATTAATTAAACGAATTGAAGCAGAGGGTTATTATGATACTGTAGTAGAGGTAAAAGAGACTACTATTAATGATGGTATCGCTCTAGTATTTAATGTAAATAAGGGTGAAAAAATTAATATTAAAAAGGTTAATTTTACTGGAAACAAAGCTCTAAGTAGTTCTGATATTTCAAAAAATCTTGTAAATAAAGAGAGTGAAACATTAGGTTGGTTGCCATGGAGAAATAGTGGTAATGCAAATGTAGGACAACTATCTTATGATGCTTATCGTGCTAGAGATGCTTATCTTGAAAAAGGTTATCTTGATGCAACCGTAAGTAAGCCTGTAATGAGAGTTGATTTTGGTACTTATGATGCAGAGGTTAATTATGTAATTAATGAGGGTGTACAATATAAAGTATCAAGTGTAAGTGTAGCTAATAGTGTAGTTGGACTTAAAATTGATATAGATGAGCTAAAACTCAAAAAAGGTAGAGTATTTAATGTCTCTAAAATGAGAAAAGATATTAAATATATCCAAGAAGAAGTAGGAAATCTAGGTTATGCTAATGCTAGAATATCTCCAAGTTTTCAAAAAAATACTGCCAATAAAAAAGTAAGAGTTGTATATCAAATCCAAACAGGAGAAAAAGTACAAATCAATGATGTAATTATCTCAGGAAACAGCTCTACAAAAGATAGCGTTGTAAGAAGATATGTATATCTTGCCCCAGGTGATACATACAGCACTAGAGACCTTAAAGATAGTAAAAGTGCATTAGGTAGAACTGGATTTTTTGAAAAAGTTGAAATCACTTCCAAAAGAGTATCTGCTGATAAAATCAATCTACATGTAAAAGTAAAAGAGACAGCAACAGGAAGTATCACAGCAGGTGGTGGATATGGTAGTTATGAGGGCTTTATGCTAAATGCTAGTGTATCTGATAAAAATATCTTTGGGACAGGAATTAATGCAAGTTTAGGATTTGATGTATCAGAAGTATCTACAAATTATAACCTATCATTTAGAAACCCTAGAATTTTTGATAGTGAATATAGTGTAGGATTTAGTCTATATAAGAGAGATTATGAGTATGTAGATTATGACCAAGACCAAATGGGTGGAAGTGTAGCAGTAGGTAAGCAATTTACTAGAAGTTTTTACGCATCATTAGGTTATGCTTATGTTGATACAGATTTTACTGAAGCTACAAATGTAAATGCAACAGCAGGAACAGCAGGAATTGACCCAATATTTACAGGTACTTATATCAAAAGTTCGGCACTATTAGGATTTAAATTTGACAATACAGATAACTATTATACCCCTAGAGAGGGTTTCTTAGCAGGACTTAATATTGAGTTTGCAGGTCTTGGAGGGGACGCTGAATTTACTAAATATAAGGGTAAATTTGGTATCTATTATGGATTTGATGATATTATAGATTATGACTTGATTTTGAGATATAAAGCAAGAGTAAGCGTAATTACAGATAATGGATATGTACCATTAGCTGAAAAACTATTTATGGGTGGAATTGGCAGCATTAGAGGATTTAATGCCTACTCACTATCTCCTAGAGATACTCAAAATAGAAGAACAGGTGGGCTTAAAAGCTTTAGTACAAGTATAGAAGCAAGTATCCCATTATCAGAATCAGCAAAAATGAGATTAACAGGGTTTTATGACTTTGGTATGATAGGACAAAATACATTTGATGAGATTAAAAGAAGTTCAGCAGGTATTGTAATAGAGTGGCAATCAGGATTTGGGCCAATCAACTTAGTATTTGCAAAAGCTCTTGATGATGAAGCAGGTGATAGCACAAGTACATTTGAGTTCTCAATGGGAAGTAAGTTTTAATTATTATCTCTAGTATGAAAAATCAAAAATTAGCAGTATCAATTATAAGTGGTGGAATGGACAGTGCTGTAAGTAGTTTTATAGCTTTAGAGATGGGCTATGATGTAATAGCTCTACATTTTAATTATCAACAACGCACCCAAACAAGAGAGCTTAAAGCCTTTAGAGATATTACAAAAAAGCTAAACCCAATCAAAAGCTATGAGATAGATTTAGACTTTTTTGCTCAAATTGGTGCTAGTGCTTTGATAGATAAATCTATTGATGTACCTACAAGTGGGCTTAGTGATGGAGTACCTATCACTTATGTACCATTTAGAAATGGGATATTTTTATCTATTGCTACAGCCATTGCAGAGAAGCATGGAGCAGAGGCTATATTTATTGGTGTAGTTCAAGAAGATAGTAGTGGTTATCCTGATTGTACAGATAGCTATATATCTAATATGCAACAAGCCATTAATAGTGGAACTAAAAATAGTACAAATATAGAAATTATTAGACCATTAGTTCATCTAAACAAAAGCCAAATAATCCAAAAAGGACTAGAGTTAAATGTAGCATTAGAATATACCTGGAGCTGTTATCAAAAGGAGGATAAGGCTTGTGGTGTTTGTGATAGTTGTATATTAAGGCTTAGAGGGTTTGAAAGAGCAGGAGAAGAAGATAAAATAGAGTATGAAGAGGTATTAAATGAAAAGATATAGAAACAAAATATAAATGGGCAAAAGTGGCAGATGAGATGAGAGGGACTATAAGTGATAGTTATGATAACACAAATTAAAAGTTTCACAAGTAAAATAACTTCTAAATATCTCTACTCATTCCTCAACACCTTCAAAGGGTCAGTTTTTGATGCTTTAATTGCTGGGTAGATTGATGATACTAATACAATAATTGTTGTACCAATAATAATAAACATAAAATCACTTATAGTTAAATCTATTGGCAGTCTATTTGTTCCATATACATCAGCAGGTACGCTTATTATATCAAAGTTTCTTAGTAGCCATATTCCAATTGTTCCAAATATTGTACCTGCTATAATCCCTGCAAATCCTATAATAGAACCTAATCTAAAGAATATAGATTTTATCTCTTTACTTGATGCACCTAGAGTCATCATTAATGCTATTTCACTTCTTCTACTCATTATTATCATAAGTAGAGATGATATGATATTAAGTGATGCTACTAATATAATTAATAGTAGTACCAAAAATAGAGCTTTTTTCTCCATCTCCATAGCTGAAAAAAAGTTTCCATTTTGTTGCCACCAACCTTGGACTGTTGTATCTTGTGGTAAGAGTTGTGATAATTTATCTATATCTTTCATGGGGTTTGGGCTATATATATGTATTCCATCATATAGCCCTTTTTGTTTTTTAAGAAGTTTTTCAAATGCCTCTAATGTAGTATATGAGATAGCTTTATCATAAGATTGCAGTCCTGAATCAAATACACCATCTACTTTAAATCTCTTTTGAAGTGGCATTGTACCAAATCCAACTGCTTGTTGTTGTGAGAAATATAGTGTAAGTTTATCATTGGTATATATATTCATATCAAGTGATAGAGTTTTACCTATAATAATCTTAAATTTACTTTTGGTATCTCCAATGGCTTTGGCTACTATCTCATTTATCTCTTTTTCTCTCTCAAAATCTACACCATAGAGCATATTACCCTGAACTACCCCATCATATTTTGTGATTACTTGTGTAGTATAATATGGGCTAAATCTCATTTTTGGAAACTCTTTTTCAAGATAAATTATCAAGTTATCATCAAGAGCATTTTCATTAAAAGATTCTACTGTAAGAGGGTAATTCATAGCTGTTAGTCGCTTGATAAACTCTTTTTGAGTCCCATTCATAATACCCATTGCCAACATAAGTACCATTACACCTGCTGTAATCCCCAAAAATGCAAGTATAGCAGAGATAGAGATAAATGGATTATCTCTATCATATTTTAGATAATGTTTTATGATAGAGTTTATAAACTTAGGATTACTCATATTATGCTAATAAGCCTTTTTTAGGTCCACTTTTACCACAACACTGTTTATATTTTTTGCCACTTCCACAAGGACACGGCTCATTTCTTTTGGGTTTTTTAGCACTATCTTGTATTATCTCACCACCATTTTCTATACTATTTGTGATATTATTTTCTAGTTCATTTTGCATTTTATCAAGTGTCTCTTGTAGCTCATTTTGATCTTCAAATGTAAATTGAACAATTTGTAACTTTTTAACTGCTTCAAATTTAATTCTACTAATAAGTGCAATAAATAGATGATAACTATCTTGTTTATACTCTGTAAGAGGGTCTTTTTGATTATATCCTCTTAGCCCAATACCAGTTTTTAATACATCCATCTCATATAAATGGTCTCTCCACTCTGGGTCAAGCACACTTAGATATATTTCACTCTCTACATCATGACGAGTTGCACTATCAAGTGGTTTCATCTTCTCTTCATAGTGAGTCTCTAATCCTTTGATAATAATATTTACTAATTCATCTCTCTCTTTGTCTTGAAAATACTCTAATTGGAAATTAAAGTTTAGATTTTCAATAATAAGAAGTCTAAGTTTTTCAATATTAAAGTCCTCTTTTGGCATTCCCTCAATAATATCTGATTCACTAATTAAATGTTCAATATACTCTACTCTATTTTCTTGAATTTTTTTGGTTATATCAAAATCACTATCTAGTAGTTGATTTCTAAATTTATATATAGCTTTTCTTTGGTGATTTGCTACATCATCATACTCTAATACATTTTTTCTACTCTCATAGTGCATAGACTCTACTTTCTTTTGAGCTTTCTCTACGCTTCTTGTTACAATTTTAGAATCAATATACTCTCCATCTTCAACACCTAGTTTATTCATAATATTTCTAATCTTATCACCACCAAAAATTCTAAGAAGATTATCATCAAGACTTAAGAAAAATTGAGATGCACCATTATCTCCTTGTCTTCCTGAACGACCTCTTAGTTGATTATCAATTCTTCTACTCTCATGTCTTTCAGTACCTAAGATAAAGAGTCCACCCAACTCTTTGACTTCATCATTTATCTTAATATCCACACCACGACCTGCCATATTTGTAGCTACTGTTACAGCACCTTTAATACCAGCTTTTTCAATAATAGATGCCTCTTGTTCGTGATTTTTGGCATTTAATACATTATGCTTAATCTTCTCTTTTTTAAGTCTATTATGTATTAATTCACTCTTTTCAATAGATGCAGTACCAATTAATATAGGTTGGTTATTTTTATTTACCTCTTTGATTTTTCTTACAACAGCATCAAGTTTTTCTCTCTCTGTATTATAGATTAAATCATTAAAATCTTCTCTAGCAATTGGAATATTAGTAGGTATTGATATTACATCAAGGTTATAAATTTGTGCAAACTCTGTCGCTTCTGTTTGAGCAGTTCCTGTCATACCTGCTAGTTTATTATATTGTCTAAAGTAGTTTTGATATGTAATCTCTGCTAATGTTTGAGACTCCTCTTGAATTACTACTCCCTCTTTTGCCTCAATTGCTTGATGTAATCCATCACTATATCTTCTACCCTCACTAAGACGACCTGTAAATTCATCTACAATTATAATCTCTCCATCTTTTAGTACATAATGTATATCATTTTCAAATAGATAGTGAGCTTTTAGAGCTTGGTCTAAGTGGTGAGATAGTGTAGCATTTTCTAAACTATATAAGTTATCAACTTCAAATAAATCTTGTGCTTTTTGAAGCCCATCTTCAGTCATAATAATAACTCTATTTTTCTCATCAATATAGAAATCACCAGTTGTTTTTTCTGGTTCACCTGCTGGTGTATCTATCTTTTCACCTTTTATCATCTTTAGGGCTACTTGATTGGCTTTGAAATAGTGGTTTGTAGCTCTATTTACTGTGCCAGATATAATAAGAGGAGTTCTAGCTTCATCAATTAAAATTGAATCTACCTCATCAACAATAGCAAATTTATGATGTCTTTGAACCTTTTGAGATGCGTTTATTTTCATATTATCTCTTAGATAGTCAAATCCATACTCATTATTTGTACCATAAGTAATATCTGCATTATATTGTGCTTGTCTCTCTTCATCAGAACCTATATTAGCAGTAATACAACCTACACTATAACCTAAAAATTTATATAAAACACCCATATCCGTAGCATCTCTTGATGCAAGATAGTCATTTACAGTAACAATATGAACACCCTCACCACTCATAGCATTTAATATAACAGCCAAAGTAGCCACAAGAGTTTTACCCTCTCCTGTCTTCATCTCTGCAATATTACCATCATTAAGTACCATACCACCAATAAGTTGTACATCAAAATGTCTCATTCCAAGTACTCTCTTACTAGCCTCTCTAGTAATCGCAAAAGAGTCCTCTAATACATCTTCAATACTCTTTTTCTCACTCTTGACATCATCTCTAAGAGCATTAAAACTACTCTGAAGCTCTTCATCACTTAGATTTACATACTTACTCTCAAGTGCATTAATTTTATCTGCTCTTTTTTGATACCCTTTAACAATTCTATCATTTTGAGAACCAAAAATATTTAATATTTTTTTTATCATTTTTGTATATAGCCTATATGTTAGATTTAGAGTCAATTTACTCTAGTATTTTAAATTGGATAGATTTTACCCAAAAATTACCAAAAAGTATCTTTGAAGAGGCAAATTCAAGTCTAAATAATGCAAAATAGTATAAACTAAAGGAGATAAATTTAAAAGGAGTTGGTATGTTTAGGTTTAGTTTGATATTTATTTTGGCTCAAATATTGCTATTTAGTGGCAATATTGATATGGGATTGGAGTTTGATAAAGATAAGACAAAAGTTGTTTTTTTTGGTAAAAGAAACTTAGCAATGGAGTTAAAAAAAGATGATAAGTATAGTGCTATTGTACAATTAACAGGAAGTAAACTTACAAGATATAGAGTTTGTAGAAGAGATGGTGATAATATTATATGTGCCAAATACTCTAATGGTGGTAAACTAGTCCATAGAGTTGATACTTTTAATATTGATAATGTATCTAAAGTAACAGGAAAGTATCAACAATATTATGTAGCTTATATAGGTAATAAAAATAGATATGATTGTCCTTTTGTAGTTTGGGATGAGTATAAATATAAATTTATTTCAGAGGATAAAAGAGATATTTGTAAAGATGAGTATAGAGTTAAATATATTGGTACTTATAAAAATGGTCAAAAAGTTGGTACTTGGATAACCAAAGATAAAAAAGGTAGAGTTATTAAAGAGAAAGAGTATAGATATTCAAAATTGAGAGAGAGATATTAATTGATGTTGCCATGGGACAACACCATAGTATTAAAAAGTTGAAATTTTATCTAATATCATCTTGACTTTTTGAGCTGGATTAGCATCTCTGTAGATGGGTCGTCCAATTACTGGGAAATCTACCCCCTCTTGTGATGCTATCTCAAGAGTTGCTACTCTTTGTTGGTCGCCACTATCCTCTCCAAATGGACGAATAGCAGGACAAAGAGTTAGAAATTTATCATCTGTTGCCTCTTTAATAGCACGACTCTCAAATGTAGAACACACCACACCATCAAGTCCATTATCAAAACTCATCTTAGCAAACTCTTTGGCTCTGTTATCAATACTATCTCCATAAATCTTCTCAAATCCACTGTTATCAAATGATGTCAAAGCAGTTACGGCTAATACTAAGGGACGATTTGGAATATTTTTAAGTCTATCCATTACAGTCTTCATTGCTACTTCACCTGCACTTGCGTGGATATTAAACATATCAACTCCAAGATTTGCTATCTCTTGTGAAGCATCTGCCATGGTATTTGGAATATCATAGAGTTTTAAATCCAAAAATATTTTAAATGTTGGATTAATTTTTTTAATCTCTTCTATAAACTCTTTGCCATCTCTAATATATGTTCTAAAGCCTACCTTTAACCATATATTATCATACTCTTTTAACGACTCTACAAGAGCTAAATTCTCTTGTGATGTTGCCAAATCTAGTGCTATTGCTAATTCCATTATTAACCCCTAAATAAATCTTGGTATAATGCTATCTTATTTTTAATAAGAAACATATAAAAGGAAAAAAATGTTTGGTAAATCAACAAAAGACTACAATCTATCTCAAGAGGAGTTAGATAAATTAAATTATGCTAAAATAGAGACATCAAAAGGTACTATTTGGATTACATTAACTCCAAATGAGACTCCAAATACAGTAGCAAATTTTGCTCACTTAGCAAATAGTGGATTTTATGATAACTTAATCTTTCATAGAGTAATCCCTCAATTTATGGCACAAGGTGGTTGTCCTGATGGTAGTGGAATGGGTGGGCCAGATTGGCAAATCAAATGTGAAACATCTCCAACACAAGTACATAAAAGAGGTGCATTATCAATGGCTCACGCTGGTCCTAATACTGGTGGTAGTCAATTTTTTATCACATTTGTACCAACTCCTCATTTAGATGGTGTACATACAATGTTTGGTGGTATTGAAGATGATGATAGTGAGAGTTTTGCTGTTTTAGATAGTATTACTCAAAGTGATAGTATTATATCTATTAAAGTAGTTGAGAGTAAATAATACTTTTTAAGTTTCATAATCTCACTTAAGAATATTATTGTATAATTAATATGATAAAGGAGAGATTATGGGATTTATTATTAATAATGAGATTTAATATCCCACAAGAGTAAAATAATATAAGGAAAAAAAATGAATTTAGAAGAGATGGATAAAAAGTTTGTAATGCAGACTTATGCAAGAGATTACACCAATTTTAGAAGAGGAGAGGGATCAAGACTTTTTGATGAAGATGAGAATGATTATATAGATTTTGCTTCTGGTATTGGTGTGAATTCTGTGGGGCACAATAATCCAACTCTTGTAAATAAACTTACAACACAAATATCAAATATTATTCATATATCAAATCTTCAAGTAATTGAACCACAAGCTAAGTTGGCACAAGAGTTGGCTAGAATTAGTGGATATGATATGGTTTCATTTTTTGCTAATAGTGGGGCAGAGGCAAATGAGGGTGCTATAAAGTTAGCTAGAAAATATGGGCAGATAAAGTTTGATAATAAGAGATATAAAGTTATCACACTAGAACACTCATTTCATGGACGAACTATTACAACAGTAAGAGCTACAGGACAAGAGAGCTTTCATAATGATAACTTCTCTCCATATCCTGATGGATTTAATTATGTTAGTGATATAGATAGTATATATAGTAGTATAGATGATGAGACAGTAGCTGTGATGATAGAACTTGTCCAAGGAGAGGGAGGGGTTGAACCATTTGATAAGGCTCAAATCCAAAAACTAGCATCTTTTCTAAAAGAGAATGATATATTACTAATTGTAGATGAGGTTCAAACTGGAGTATATAGAACAGGTGAATTTTTGGCATCAAATCTTTATGAGATAGAACCTGATATTGTTACATTAGCCAAGGGATTGGGTGGTGGAGTACCAATTGGTGTGGTTATGAGTAAGCATAAAGATATTTTGGTAGCAGGAGACCATGGAAGTACATTTGGTGGGAATTATCTAAGCACAACAGCAGGATTAGCCGTTTTAGAGGTATTAGAAAAATTAGATATAAAAGAAACCATAGAGTATTTTGAGCAAAAATTAGAAGAGGTATTGAAAAATCATTCTGATAAATTTAATAAAAGTGTAGGATTAGGATTTATGCGAGGACTTAGAGCCAACAATAGTGGGCTTTTGGCTAATATTATGAAAGAGTCTATTAGTAATAGATTAATATTATTAAAAGCAGGTAGAAATACGCTAAGATTTTTACCCTCAATTACTATTACCAAAGATGAGATAGATGAGGGATTTAGAAGATTAGATAGAGCCTTGAAAAATGTTTAAAAGAGTTTTTATTATAACTGTGCTATTGGTATTAGTAGGTTGTTCTAAGCCTACTTATCAATCACAAAAGAGTGCATTAATTGTGATTAAAACTCCTATTTTGAAATATGCTGATATGGGATTTATCTATACTAATAAGGCTAATACAAAGGTAGAGATATACTCTAATGGTGTAGCCTCTTTATCTATAGATATTTATAAAAAAAGTATATGTATGGGTGATTTTAAATGTATAGAACCTGATAAATTTAATAAAAAGTTTTTTGCAAGTTATTATCTTGATAGTTTTATGAGTAATATTTTTAATCAAAGAGCAATATTTAATTCTCAAAATTTAATCAAAACAAAATCAGGGTTTATTCAAAATATTAAAAGTGATAAATATAATATAGAATATAGTGTTTCTACTAAGAAGTTGCTATTTAGGGATAAAATTAATAATATTCTTATTAAGATTAATATTATGGAGTAATTAATCTGTTATAATTTGGGTTTAATTTGAATATAAAGGATAATAGTATTAATGTTTCAATCTATTAAAGAAGATTTTCTAAATATCAAACGAAATGACCCAGCACTACACTCTACATTTGAACTATTTTTCAACTACCCAGGGTTATGGGCATTGCTATTTTATAGATTTGCTCATAAGTTATATGGTTATGGACTTAGATTTCTGCCAAGATTTATATCAGCTATTGGGCAATTTCTCACCACAATTGATATCCACCCTGCCTCCATAATAGGTAAAAGGGTCTTTATTGACCATGGTGTAGGAGTAGTGATTGGTGAAACGGCTATTATAGAAGATGATGTAATAATATACCAACAAGTTACATTAGGAGGAGTTAGCACAGATAAAGGCAAAAGACACCCTACAATTAAACAAGGTGCTGTTATTGGTGCTGGTGCAAAAGTACTTGGAAATATTACTATTGGTGAAAATGCTAAAATTGGAGCAAATTCAGTAGTAATCAAAGATGTACCACCTGACTCTACAGCTGTTGGTATCCCTGCTAGAGTTATTGGAAAAGGGTTTGATAAATCTCCACTTAGCCACAATAAAATACCAGATATTGACAAAGAGATTTTTGCATACCTTGTCAAAAGAATAGTAATACTAGAACATAGTATCAAAAGTGGTGATACCTCTTTGCTTGATAAAGAAGACCATGAATTAGATGAGATATATACAACGTTTTTGAAATCTATGGATTAATAGATGAAATTAGTAATATCTTTAGTTTTTATTCTTTTTTTACTATTAGGTGGCATAATCTATATTTATATTACAAATAATAATGAAGAGGATAAAAAGGTAGCTCATACAGTAGTAATATTAAATGATGATAATAGCACTATGACACCATTTGAAGAGGAAAAAGCATTTCAAAAAGATAAGTTTGAATCTTCATGGGATGATATAAAGAGTAGTTTGACTAATGCTGTAGATACATACTCTAAAATATTAGAAATTCAAAACAGAGATGAAAAATCAATATTAGATAAGATTTTGGACAAAGAGTCATCTTTAAAAGATGACCTTGATACTATATTCCAAGAACTTATAGTTGATGAGTTAAGAGATAGTAGAATAGAAGATTATAAAAATAATATTATTGATGTTCAAGAGGATATTATAGATTTGAAAATATCAATTAAAGAGAATAAAGAGCTATTAATAGAAGCACCAATAAAATCATGGTTTAGTAGTACAAAAGATGATTATAAAGATATAATCAAAGATTTAAAAAATGAGATAAAAGAGTATAATATAGATATTAAAAATAATAATAATAGTATTAGAGCATATATTAGGAGTTTAGGTCTCAATTTATCAGATGATAAGATAGATTTACTTCGTAAAAGAGTTGATTTTATAGATATGATAGATATGGTATTAGTTATAAATATGATAGATATGACTATGAATCAATTAACCAAAAATATGGGTAAAGATAAATTAAATTATAATAATAGTATCAAATATTATGGTATAAATCAAACTCTATTTGAGTTAGTTATTTATAAAGCAAAAGAGTATATTAAACATATTGAAAACCAATATATAAAAAATTTAATAGAACTAGATGCACAAAATAAAAAGCTATACCAATCAGATAAAATTAAATTTATGCAAGAGAAAAGTAGAATAAAAAGAAAAATATATAAAGATAGTATGAAAGCATTAAAACTATTTAAAGATGCATCAACAATATATAAAAATGACCTACTAAGACAAAAAATCAGACTACTAAAAATTATATATATATCATCTTCTAATTTAGAAGCCTCAAAAACTCAATATCAAACCTCAAAACATAGTTTAGAACGCCTAAAGCCCATACGAGATATGAGAGGTGAATTCCAAAAAATGAGAGAGATATTTTTAGATATAAGAGCAGAATTTAAAAATAGTAGAATAAAAAATAAATATATAGAGATTACAAGTAAATTAAGATAGAAATTTAATCAAGTAGAGTTGATTGATATTTTTTTCACTTTTTTCTTTTTAGCAATATTATAACTAAATATCTATCCAAAATATGATATAATGTAAAATTATCAAGAGAGTATATAGGAAAAAATGAGATTAAATAATAAAGAGATAGAGGCTATAACTTCAACATTTAAAGATATTTTTAAAATTGGTAAAATATATATTTCCAATATCTTCTAAAAGATATGAAAATTTAAGTGATGATGAGGTTGAAGCGATAGACCAATATCTTTTTAGATTTACTAAGCTTCAAGATAGGCAGAGGCTTTAAATAATATTTTTGCCTATAAAGATGAGCTTATTGATATATTTAATAAAATTCAAAAGAAAGTTAATTAAGAAACAAAATATGATATAATATAGTAGTTTAATATAGGAAAAATAAGTTTTATGAAAAAAGTAGCGATATTAGGTCGTCCAAATGTGGGTAAAAGTTCACTCTTTAATAGATTAGCAAGAGCAAGAGATGCTATTACTTCTGATATGAGTGGAACGACAAGAGATATAAAAAAACGAGTTGTAACAATTTCAGGCAATAGAGAATTTGAGATTATTGATACGGGTGGTATTGATGATAGTAGTGAGCTTTTTAGTATAGTAAAAGCTCAAAGTCTCAAAGCTGGAAGAGATGCTGATATTATTATATATATGGTTGATGGTAAGAATATACCTGATGAAGAGGATAAAGAGCTTTTTTATGAGTTGCAATCACAAGGTAAGCCATTAGCTTTGGTTGTTAATAAGATAGATAATGAAAAAGAAGAACATACTAAATTTTGGGACTTTTTGGAGTTTGGTGCTGATACTACTTTGGCAATATCTGTAAGCCATAACCGTACTATGAATGCTTTTTATGAGTGGTTAGAGCAGTATATTCCTATCAAAGAAGAGGTAACAGTAGAAGAGGAAGAAATTATTGTATCTAATGAAGAGATAGAAGAGGGTATAAGTATCAACTCTTTTGAAAATGATAAAGATATGAAAGTAGCTATTATTGGACGGGTTAATACTGGTAAAAGTTCACTTCTAAATGCTATTTTAAAAGAAGATAGAGTAGTAGTAAGTCCTGTTGCAGGTACTACAATAGACCCTATTGATGAGATGATAGAGTATAATGAACATAAAATTACATTTGTAGATACAGCAGGTATTAGAAGACGAAGTAAGATTGTAGGTATTGAGAAATATGCTTTAGGGCGAACTACTGATATGCTAAATAGTGCTAATATTGTACTTCTTGTAATTGATGCAACTGTTGGTGTAACTGAACTTGATGAGAGAGTAGCAGGACTTATAGAAAAACATAGGTTGGCTTGTTTGATTGTAATTAATAAGTGGGATATAAAAGGTGATAAGACTTATGAAGAGATAGTAGAAGATACTAGATATGCTCTTAAATTTTTACATTACGCCCCAATTATTACAATATCTGCTAAAAGTGGTCAAAGAGTGCATAAAATATTAGATGAGATGATTAAAATTTATAGTAGATATAAGCAAAGAATTTCAACATCAAGACTAAATGATATAATTAACTTAGCACAAAATAGACATCATATTCCATCACACAACGGTGCAACAGTCAAGATTAAATTTGCTACTCAATATCAAAATAAACCACCTAAAATAGCTCTAATTTGTAATAGACCAGATGGGTTACATTTTTCATATAAAAGATACCTTGCTAATGTATTAAGAGAACAGTTTGATTTTGAGGGAGTACCTTTGGATATTATCGCCAAAAAACGAGGTGAAAGATTTGAAGAAGAGCAGATTTAATATTATTTAGATATAATAATAGCTAAAAATGTGAAAATTAGGGAGTCTAAGAGTGAAAGAGTATAAAGTAGTAAAATATAAAGAGAGTTTTATCAAGGCAATACTTCTTGGACAATCTAAAATATCCCCAAATAGATTTACTAAATTTTTAAATAAGTATGCTAGTGATGGCTGGACGGCTATAAATACAGATAAGAGTATAGATAGCATACTCTTACTATTTTCAAGAGAGATTTATATTGTAGTTTTAGAGAGAGATGCAAAAGCCCATATAATTAAAGAAGTTGCACCTATAAATGATGAGTGGGAAGCTATACCTTAATCTTCTGCCATTTCCCACTATTAAAAACTCTCCATAAGAATATAGCTTTAATTGTAGTATCACTTATCATAGCTAAATATACAAATAGAATATTTTCAAAATAGTAACTCAAAGTAAATGCAGGAATTATACGAATAAACCATAAAGATATAAGATTTATTCTAAGAGTTCTTTTACTATCTCCTGCACCTCTTAATGCTCCACTTAATACAAAGTTAAATGCTAATGGGACTTGAGAAAATCCAACTATCATTAGATATAAATTAGCCTCTTCTATGGTTTTAGCATCATCTGTAAATAATCTTACAATAGGTTCTGGAGTAAAAATCATTATTAATCCCAATGAAAACATAAAAGCAGTTGTATATTTAAGTACTAATATTACATCCTCTTTGGCTTGAGTTGGATTTTTTGCCCCTAATCCTTGCCCCATTAGTGTCATAGCAGCGATTGTAAATCCAATCCCTGGCATAAATGCTAATCCCTCTATTCTAAGCCCTAATTGATACCCTGCAAGTGTCTCTGTGCCATAATGAGCAATAATTACTGTAAAAAGCATAAACGAACCAAATGTTAAACTTCTCTCAATTGATGCAGGAATACCGACTTTTAAAGCTCTTTTTATAAGTGATTTAGAGTAATACCATAATGGAGTAAATGGTGTTTTATGATTGATATATAATAGCATATATACTAAAAATTCCAAAATATTTACAATTACAGTAGCAACTCCTGCACCTACCACTCCTAAAGCAGGAAATCCAAAATGTCCAAAAATCAAAATATAATTGAGTCCTATATTTAAAATAATAGAAAATATTTTGATATATAGAGGTGTAAGTGTATCACCAAAAGAGTTAAAAGATGATACAAAAACAAGCTTCATAAATATAAAAGGTAGCATTATAGTAAGAACCGTAACATAAGCACTACCTAATTCTACTACTTTATCTGCCGTTCCAAATAAAACAAATAATTGAGGTGTAAATATATACCAAAGCAAGGATATAGGAATAGAGAGTAGAAATGCGGATTGCAAAAGTGAAGCAAGACCCATAGAAGCTCTTTTATACTGCTTAGCACCAATAAACCTTGATATTAAAGCTGTTGTACCTACATGAAATAGAGTCAAAATAGCAAATACAAACATCAAAGATTGTAATCCTAATCCAACAGCAGCAATAGCAAAAGCAGATATAGTCCCAACCATCAACAAATCTGTAATAACTTGAAGCATATCAAGTAGAGAGTTTGTAGCTGATGGAAGAGCTATTGAGAGTATTTTTTTATGTTTTTTTATGTTTATATTTTTCATAAATGGATTATAGCTAAATTTATGAAATATCTTTAATAATCTGTTTTAAAACAGATTGTAGAGATTGCATACATAAACTATCAAGCAACATTAAACTATTATCATCTATTAAATAGTCATCTATAGATTTAATATCTTTATTTCTATATAAAATTTTTTCTGTTGCTACAATCATATTTTTAAGTAGATTAAGAACTATCTCTTTATCATACATAAATAGCTTCTTTTTAAATTATATTATAGCATAAAATAAATTCTACTACTTCTCATACATTACTTACTAAAATTATACTTAATCCCAATATTTCCAAGTAAATAGTTATTATTATTCTCATCTACAAGGTCTTTACCCTCTAATACAATATCTAATTTTTCATCTATTTCTATCTCTAATCCTCCACCAAACGAGGCATATAATCCATCGCTATTCGTGGCAATTTTTCCAAATTCAAAGGCTTGATAACCAACTCCTGCTAAAATAAATGGTGATACTTGAGAATATTTAGCAAAATCCCATATAGCATTTGCACCCATTCTTAGTACATTTGCCTCTCCAAAGCCTTTGTAACTTCCCTCACTATAATCAAGTGTTAGCTGTAATCTATTGATAGAGAAATCATCATCGTAATTACCTCTATTAAAATCAAGTCTCAATCCATAAGTTAAATCATTATCTAATTTTGTATCATCTGAGTTGTTTGTCATTCCAATTACTGGTGTAATTGCCATATCTCCTGCTATTAGATATGCACTCAATAATCCTATTATAAATAGTCGTTTCATATATCCTCCTTAATTAATATTAAACTTACCTACTATTATATTCTTTTTTTGATTAAAATTAATAGTAATTAATATAAATTAAGTTGGTAATATTATTTTTTTATAAAAAAAAGATATAATACAGTAGTATCAATGAGAGAGGATAATATAATGGATGCTATAACTATATTAGGTGCAAATGGCAGTGTATCAAGAGAATCTTTTTCTACTTGTATAAGAGTATCAAAACGAACTGTAATAGATGCTGGAAATATAATTAGGGGATTAGGTTATGAGGATAATATAATAGATAATATTTTTATATCTCATACACATCTTGACCATATTGTAGATATAGCTTTTTTAATAGATAATACATTTTTAATTAGAAAAAAGCCACTCAAAATTTATGCTACTGCTAAAACCATAGAGATATTTAAAAACCATATCTTTAATTGGGATATATGGCCAGACTTTAGTACGCTAGAGTTGCCAAATTGTAATATTAACTCTATAGAGTTTGTTGAGATAGAGTTTAATAAAGAGTATTTAGTTGATGATATAGTTATCACTCCAATAGAGGCAAATCATACAGTAGAGTGTAGTGGTTTTATAGTAACCAAAAATAATAGTAGTATAATCTTTTCTGGAGATACTTATAAAAATCCAAAGTTATGGGATAGAATTAATAGAGATAAATCTATTAAAGCACTTATTATTGATGTATCTTTTCCAAATAGATTTCAAGAGATTTCAAGGGTGAGTAAACACCTCTCTCCTACTCACCTTCAAGATGAATTATCACTACTCACAAGAGATGACCTAGAGATATACATATATCATCTTAAATTAGAATTTAAAGAGGAGATAACTAAAGAACTTATTGATATTGGTATTAAAAAAGATAATATATTAGAAGATAATTATCAAATAGCTTATAGTAATGGTAGATTAATTGAAAGTATAGAAGAGCGTAGCATAGAGTATAAGATAAAAAAGCTAAATAAAATAGGATTAGCACTATCTAGTGAAAATGAGTTACCCATTCTATTAGAGATGATAGTAGAAGCATCAAGAGAACTTACTAATTGTGATGGTGGAACTCTATATCTCAAAGATGAGAATGGATTAAATTTTCATATAGTCCAAACTAAATCATTAGATATATTTATGGGTGGTAGAAAAGAGCAGATTAATTGGTCTCCTTTGCCTATATATTTAGAAAATGGTGAATCTAATAGGACAATGGTAGCTATTTGTAGTGTATTAGATGATAGAGTTATAAATATAGCTGATATTTATCAAAATGATGAGTTCTCTTTTGATGGGGCAAAAAAATTTGATATGGCAAATAATTATCAATCCAAATCAAATCTTACTATTCCTCTTAAAAATTATGAAAATGAGATTATAGGAGTATTACAACTACTTAATAAATTAGATGATAATCAAGATATAATAGCATTTGATAGTATAGATGAGGAGATAATATCATCTCTAGCATCACAAGCAGCCATATCTATTACTAATACAAATCTTATTTTAGACTTTGAAAAGATGATAGAGTCTTTTCTTCATAGTATTGTATATGCTATCAAAAAGACATCACCTCATACAGCATCACATATCGATAAAATGGTTCATTTGAGTAATATGATTGTAGATGAGATAGATAAAGATATGACAATATTCAAAGATAAAAATTTTACAACACTTGATAAAAAGATTGTAAATATGTCAGCCCTTCTTCATGATGTAGGTAAAATCGCCACCCCTGATGTGATTTTAAATAAATCTACCAAATTAGAGGGGATATTTGATGGTATTGATATTATTAAAAATAGATTTGATTGTATTAAAAAATCTTTTGAAATAGCATATCTCAAAGATAAAATATCACAAAATGAGTTAGATAATCAAATAAAAAAGCTAGATAATGATTTTGATACTTTAAAACAGTTTAATACAGGAGGAGAGTTCTTGACACAAGAGAAGATAGATTATATCTCTAATATGTCAAATACTCCTATTATTATTGATGAAGAGGAGTATTATCGCCTCACCCCACAAGAGGCATCTCTATTATCAATAGCCAAAGGTACTCTAAGTGATAAAGAGAGAGAGATTATCAATAGACATGCTACAATTACACAAAATATACTCAAAAAGCTACACCTACCAAAAAAATATAAAGATTTACCTCAAATATCAGGAAATCACCATGAAAAATTAAATGGTAAAGGCTATCCAAATGGATTAAAAGGTGATGAGATAACATTTGAAGCACGAATATTAGCAGTAGCTGATATATTTGAAGCAATTACAGCTAAAAATAGACCATATAAAAAACCAAACTCTCTTACAACATCTATGAAGATATTAAACTTTATGGTAAAAGATGGAGAGATTGATGCCTCTATTGTTGAGTTTTTAGAGAAGAGTGGATTGAATTTGAGGTATGCTCAGAAATATGATATAGAAGTTTAGGATGATGAAATATGTTACTAACTTACACATATTAAACTAAACTTTTAAAGAATATATAACTTAACTTTCACACCTAAAAACTCCATAAAGATACATTGAAAGTAGCACAGCATAAGCGATATATTGATATAGGAATATAACACTTGACAACATTTATAATATCCATATTATTTAAAATATAAACCCTTCTATAAGACTATGCAGATACTTAATCTAAAAACTATTCTAGCTAAAAGTAATTTCACTAAAAAAAGAAGGAGTTGCTGTACACATAGATATGGTTAAAATTATAGAAATTTACAAGAGAAGATGGGAGTAAAGAGGAATGAGGATTTAGTGAGTATCATCGCTGTCTTGCAGGATGTTACGCAGAAAATACTTGGGTTTAGGTGCGAAAGTTAAGATATATAAATTTAATAAAATGGGGGGTAAATTTAATATAATATTTAAATTTATTCAAAGGAAACTTTATGAAATTAATTAAGTTATTATTAATCTTCTCACCCCTCCTATTCTCTACCACAGAGACAAACCCCAATATTTGCAGTGAAGCTTATAGTATAAATGAGCTAGATGGTGCAAATGATAGCAGTAGTTATAGTGATAATTATTTTAGTAGATGGAATTCTAACAAAGATATATATCTAAGATTTACTACTCTTGAAGATGGAAATTTAAATTTTAAATTATTAAAGAGTGCTAGTAGCAGTATGAAATATCAACTTTTTATTGGTAGAAGTTGTAACTCTTTGGATATGGTGGCTTCAGCCCCATTCTCTTTTGAACAAAACACAACTATCAAAATAGATAAAAATCAAAAATATATAGTTAAACTTGTAAAAGAGAAAAATGGGTATAGCAGATATATATTATATTTTGACTTTAAATCTTTAAAACCAATAGAAAAGACTAATGGATTAATAGCCAAGTACTACAGTAATAATAATTTCAAAGGAGTTCCAAAAACTTCAAAAATAGATAATAATATAGACTTTGATGGAACTTTATCACTTTTAGATAATCAAGATGATGATATTAAAGTGATAATAAACAGTGAAAATATTTATGAGAGACATTCAAGTAGTGATGGAAAATTTCAATTATCACATAAAAGAACTTTCAAAAAAGGTTATTATCCAATAGAGATATATTATAACACAAACAAAGGCTCAAATACTCTGCAACTCGCTTGGGTGAATTATGCTATTAGCAAGGAGTTAGAGATTATTGGGAGTGAAAATCTGTTTACTTACAAGCCTAAAGATATTAGTGATAATAAAGTAATTCATGGACATACCTTGCCTCCAAAACCTGACCCAATAATTAACACCCAATTCATATCGATATTGCGATGCAAGGAGCAAGAGGTTGGCAAAAGGTTTTAGAAGACCCTACTAAAGCTAAAAATATTTATCAAATTATTGATTCTGCTTCATGGTGTGAGGGTTATCATAAGATTTATGCAGAATTTTTTAATGAACCATTGCTTATAAAAGAAGATATTAATACAAAATATTTTAGAAAACAAATTATTTTTAATACCCAAGAGAGATATAATGCATATATCCAATATGATACTTTACTTAGTGGAGATACCTATAGTACACCAGCTGTTGATAAAAATATGAGTCAATATTGTGATCCTAATACAACAAAGTATGAGGAGTAGAGGATGAAAAAAAATAAATTTAATAACAACACTATTTTTACCTATAGTAGCTTTTGCTGAAATTAATGAGTATAAAACTGATATATTTTTTTCTAATGGTATTTTAACTTCTAGAGAAGTAGCAAAGATTATAATACTCGCTTAGTATCGTGGGATAATGATTTAGTTGCATGGTTGTATCAAAATATATAGATAATCCTTTATAGGGTTATCTAGTTTAAGTATATTTCACTAATATTTACTTTTTTAAATGCTATCTATCTCTTTAAAAATCTCTTCCATACTTCTATTCTCTATA
>JAMOOX010000163.1 GCA_027065045.1 Campylobacteraceae bacterium
TACTTCTTAATGTTCAAAAGTCAATTGTTTATGATAAGGAGAAGAAGATTAAGTATATTATTCCCTCTAAGATTAAGCTAGATGCTAAGAAGATTTATAATATTATGGAGGTTAAGCACTCTTTAACCCCTTATATCTTGGGTAAATTGTGATTTGTAGTGCCTAGATTTTTTAGGAAAACTCGGTAGGCAGGGGGGGGTGTAGTGCTTTTTGGGGCGAAGTCGGGAGAGTAGAGTAGGGGGCTTATAAGCTACCTTATAGATATATTAAATATATCAACTACCTATAAATAGACAAAAGCAAAGTAGGGGGCTTATTAGCTCTTATTTAGCCATATTATACTCATAAACCTACCATCACAACCTCTCTCTTTGCGATATGAGAAGAATTTATCACTACTACAAGATGTACATATAGGAGATATTTGAATATTAGAGCTTTTTATCCCCATATCAATTAATTTAGAAGCATTTATATTGGCTAAATCCAACATATACTTACCACTCTTTTGAGTATAAGTATCAAAATATTTTGCCACCTCCCAATCTATCTCATAACAGCAATCTCTAATTGATGGTGCTATAAAAACCTCAATACTCTCTATTTTAGAATTGAAATTCATTATCATTTGAGATATAGCATTTTTTACTATATTATCCTTTGTGCCTCTCCAACCAGCATGAATAGCAGATATAACTCTATTGGCTTTATCATATATCAAAATAGGGACACAATCAGCAGTAAGGATACAAAGCCCCACATTCTCTAAATTAGTTATCAATCCATCACAATCTTTAATAGCACTTTTTTCATCGCTCCAACCCTTAGATAAATTATCTTTTATAATTTGGATATTACTAGAGTGTGTCTGATTAGCTACAATAAAGTTTAAACCCTTTGGAAGATTAAGATTAACTCTATTTTGGATTATCTTAGTAGGATTTTGATTTGTATGTAAAGCTAGACTATTTTGGTATGGTATATTAATATCTTTTGTAGATACAAAGTAGTGAGCATAATTATCAAATTTATTATATATATTCATAGTAAGATTATAGCATAAAATAGGGCATTTATAAATAGATATATTTTAAAGAGAATATATATTATGTTAATATAAAGTAATTTATTATTAAAATGGTATAATTAAACAATAAAATATAAGGATAATTAAAATGAAATACAAACTTTCTCAAATCTCATCACTATTAGATATAGAATTTATTGGAAATGATATTACTATAGATTCAATTCATACTCTATCAAAAGCATCATCATCAACTCTAAGCTTTTTTAATTCTCCTAAATATCTAAATGATTTGAAAAATACAGAAGCAGGGGTAGTTTTGGTATCATCTCAATATGCAGACGCCCTACCCTCAAAAACTATTGCACTTATTACAGATGAGCCTTATTTAAAGTTGGCTTTAGCATCTAAATTATTTGCTCATAAAATATCTAATCCATCAGCCCCTCCTATTGTTAGTGTTGGTAGGAATTGTGATATTGATGGTAGTGTTGGATTTGGTGATAATGTAACTGTTGGTGATAATGTAGTGATCTTAGCTAATAGTTATATTGGTGATGATGTGGTAATTGGTAATAATACAGTAATATACTCTAATGTAAGTATATATCACCACTCTATAATTGGTCAAAATATTATTATTCATAGCGGTAGTGTAATTGGTAGTGATGGATATGGATTTGCACATACCAAAGATGGCAAACATATTAAAATATATCAAAATGGCAATGTAATCATAGAAAATGATGTAGAGATTGGTGCAAATTGTGCTATTGATAGAGGTATATTTGATGCTACTATCATCTCACAAGGTAGCAAACTAGATAATCTAGTACATATCGCTCATAACTGTATAGTTGGAGAAAACTCACTATTAGCAGGACAAGTAGGATTAGCAGGTAGTACAACAACAGGTAGAAATATAATAATGGGTGGGCAAAGTGCAAGTGCAGGACATCTACATATTGGAGAGTTTAGTACAATTGCAGGAAAAGGTGGAGTAACAAAAAGTCTTAAAGGGAGTAATACTTATGCAGGTTTTCCTGCTATTGAGCATAAAATATGGCTTAAAATACAGGCTAAAATATCAAGATTACTAAAGAGTTAAATATCAATCTAACTCTTTACAATCTTCAATCTTTTTAAGATGTTGGTTGATATCATCTTCTAATTTACCATATAGAGAGATTATCTTTTGAAATGTATTATATGCTTTTTTACACTGATTTTTTTTGTAATATCCCCATGCAAGAGAATCTAAATAGTAGGCATTATTTGGTTGTACTTCTAATGCTTGTTTGACAAGGCTTATCCCTCTATCTAAATCTAAATCCAAATCTATTAGAGTATATCCATAGAAATTAAGATATAAGCTATCATTTACCCCTAATTTCAATGCTCTTTCAAAATAATCTTTCATTTTATCTATTTTTACTTTATCATTTTTAGAAGTCTCAAAAATCAATATCCCCATCTCTGCCAACCATTTAGGACTCTTTTGCTTATCATATATTTTAGATGCTATATCCAAAGCTTTATTTGTACTATTTACTTTTTTATATAATCCATATAGAGTCTCTAATGAAGATACCTCATCATCTCCATAAGTCTCCAAAAACTCTATAGCATCATTAAACATATTAAGAGTGATATAAATTTCTATCATATTTTCTCGGTGTTCTATCGTAGGTTCGTAGCTAATATATAACTCCCTATAAACCTTTGCCAAATTTTTGCTATCATCAATAGAGGCATATAGATTAATAAGTGATTTGATTAAATCACTACTTACACTATTATTATACATTATTCTATGTGTCTCTAATCTTTTGATAGATTCTTTGATTTTATTATCAGAGACTAATATAGATACAATTCTAAGAATAATATTCTCATCAAAGTTTTTATTATACGCTTTATCAAGTAGTTTAATAGCATAATCTCTCTCTTGTAGATATAGATAAGTATTTGCTACAAATTCCAAATCATTTACACTTTGAGAATACTCTAATAGTTGATTACTCATAGATTTTGATTTATAATACTCCTCATTGCTCATATAGAGTGATACTAATAATCTTTTTGGTTTTAGATTATCTGGGTATCTATCTTTCATATTTTCCATAGCTACAATATTTCTATCTAAATCAATATGAGTAGATATACTATTTGCTACCTCATGATAAAGGTACTCATCTTTTAGAGTCTTATTATATAGATAAGAGTAGTATTTTTGAGATGATATATAATCTTCATTATACTCATAAAAAATTGCTGAAACTATCAATCCATCTTCACTCATACTATTAAACTGCTCTCTCTCATATTTAGAGAGTTCAATAGCAAAAATATTAATTGATAGAAACCATAATATTATTATCTTATAGCTAGACACTCTTTAGATACCCCCTCTTTATCATTTTTAAACTGTTGCCAAAATGGAAATGTCTTACACTGATTTGGACGAGCCTCATAAATACCACATCTATTTAGAGTTTCATCAAAAAATATACAAGCATAATCATCAACCCCTAGTTGCTTCTCTATTATAGAGTATCTATGCTTTACTTTTTTAAGATACTTTATAGCCAACTCCTCCCTACTTATCTCTAAATACTCTGCTAACTTTTCTATCTCATTAAAGTTAATCCAAATATACCCACTCTCTCCTCTACAACAAAACCCATTACACCTACTACACTCACTCTCTTCAAACCCAAAATTATAACCCTCTTTAGTTATTATACTATTCACTAAATTCACCCTTTATACTATATGTATCTGCCATCTCAAACGCCTTTAACGCTTTTTCTTGGTATCTATTTTCACTATCCAAAACTATAAATGGTGGATTTATTTTAGTTTGAGATTTAGAACCGTTTCTTGAAGCTATCATTACAAGCTTAGACTCTCTATCAATCTTGGAATATACAAACTCTATAACCTCAGGATTAATATTTGACTTTTTTAAATAATAGAGTAACAAATCTATCTGTTTAGCATCATAACAAAATATAAACCAACCTCTTGGTTTAAGTAGCTTTTTTACTTTATTAATAAACTCTTTTATAGGTAAATGATGAGAATATCTAGCTATATTAATATTTTCATTGTTACTTTGTGTAACGCTACTACTATAAAATGGAGGATTAGAGACAATAAAATCAAATTGTTTATCAAACTTATAATCTACAAAATCACCCAAACAAGCATTTACACCTTGTGATGCTATCTCAAAATTCTTTTTGGCATAATTGAGCATAAATCGTTGTTTATCAATAACTGTTATATCAATATCAAAATCTCTTCCTAGTAGCCCTGATAAGACCCCTACCCCACAACCAACATCAAGTAACTCACCTTTAATCTTAAAAGCCGATATAAATTGATATAAAAAAATTGAATCACTATTATAACAGTAACCATTAGTTGGTTGATAAAAAATCATTGACACCCCAAAATACTTTTACAATATTTTATCTAAATAATCTTTGATAATTATTATATTGATAATATCTTAGGTTCTGTAATGAAACTATAATCTTTTTTTGATATAATCAATAAAAATTCTTAATAACGGAGTGAAGCCATGAAAATAAATGGTGCTCAGATGGTTTGTGAAGCGATAATCGCCGAGGGTGTTAAGACCGTATTTGGTTACCCTGGTGGTGCTATCATGAATGTATATGATGAGATATATAAACAAGATGGGTTTGAGCATATCTTAAACCGTCATGAACAAGCAAGTGTTCATGCAGCAGATGGATATGCAAGAGCTACTGGAGAAGTTGGTGTAGCTATGGTTACAAGTGGGCCTGGATTTACTAATGCAGTTACAGGACTTGCTACAGCATATATGGACTCTATCCCTTTAGTTGTAATTTCAGGACAAGTACCATTAGCATTTATAGGTACTGATGGATTTCAAGAGATAGATGCAGTGGGTATAAGTCGCCCTTGTACAAAGCATAATTACCTTGTAAGAGAATTAAGTGATTTACCACGAATATTAAAAGAGGCATTTTATATTGCAAGAAGTGGCAGACCCGGCCCTGTATTAGTAGATATTCCAAAAGATATTACAGCAGAGTTTGGAGAGTTTATCTATCCAACAGAGGTAGAAATTCCTACATATAAGCCATCTTGCAAAGGTAATAATAGACAAATTAAAAAAGCAGTTGAAGCTATATTAGAAGCTAAAAAGCCACTTTTATATATCGGTGGTGGTACAGTCCTTAGTAATGCGAGTGTTGATGTAAAAGAGTTTGCCAAAATTACTCAAATACCAGCCGTTGAAACACTAATGGCAAGAGGTGTAATGGGGCATTCTAACCCTTTACTTTTGGGAATGCTAGGAATGCACGGTAACTACTCATCAAATATGGCAATGAGCGAAACGGATTTAGTTATCTCTCTAGGTGCAAGATTTGATGATAGAGTAACAGGAAAGTTATCAGAATTTGCAAAATATGCCAAAGTAATACATGTAGATATAGACCCTGCTAATATTGGTAAATTAGTAGATGTAGATTACCCTATCGTTGGTGATATTAAAAATGTTGTAGAGAGTTTAATCGCCCAAATCAAAGATAGAGTAGATACTGCTAAATATGAGGATTGGAGAAATATTTTAGATAACTATAATAACCTACACCCTCAATCATATCAAGATAGCGATGAGATAATCAAACCTCAATGGGCTATTGAGAGAATTGGAAAACTTGTAGGAGAAGATGCAATTATCACCTCTGATGTAGGACAACACCAAATGTGGGCAGCCCAACACTACCCATTTGATAGAGCAAGACAGTGGATAAACTCCGGAGGACTTGGAACAATGGGCTTTGGTTTTCCTGCTGCTCTTGGTGCAAAAAAGGGGTGTCCTGAAAAAACTGTAATTAATATTACTGGAGATGGTTCAATTCTAATGAATATGCAAGAACTTGTAACAGCATCAGAGTATAAAATCCCAGTAATAAACCTAATCTTAAACAATAACTATCTAGGTATGGTAAGACAATGGCAGACATTCTTTTATGAAAAAAGATACTCATCTACAGACCTATCATATCAGCCAAATTTCAAAGCATTAGCAGAGTCTTGTGGTGGAATAGGATATGATGTAACGACAAAAGAGGAATTTGATAATGCTATCAAAGATGCCATAAAGCAAGATAGAGTAGCATTTATTAATGTTTCAATCAATAGATTAGAAAATGTACTTCCTATGGTTCCAGCTGGTGGTGCTTTATATAATATGATATTAGAACACAAGGATTAATAATGGAAAATATAAGAAGAGTAATTTCTGTAATAGTTATGAACGAAAGTTCTGTCCTTGCTAGAGTAACAGCACTTTTTGCAGGTAGAGGTTATAATATTAACTCTCTTACAGTAGCCCCAATTCCAGATAGTAATTTCTCGCATATTACAATCTCAACAAAAGGCGACAAGAGAACAATAGAACAAATCACAAAACAACTACACAAACTTATCCCAGTTCTAAAAGTAACAGAACACGACGAGATGGTAGAAAAAGAGATGGTATTAGTAAAATTCTCAGCCAATGAATCACTAGCAGATATATCAGCTTTATGTGGTGCATATAATGGTGGAATTGTAAATGTAGGACCTGATATTGTAATTACTATGGTAGCAGATGAACCAGTAAGAATAAAACACTATTTAGAAGCGATTAAGAGATTTAGTCCTGTTGAGGTAGTACGAGGTGGGGTTGTGGCTATTGAGAGATAGTAAATTTTATTTATAATGTAGGGTGCTTTCCCACGAAAGCACCGATCAAAGATGTACCCTACTCTTTTGTGGTCGCTGATAATTAGGTGTTTTGGCTTCAAATGGTAGTTTTGATGACCTTCCTAAAACTTCAATATATGGTGGATATAGAGGAGAAGTAGCAGGAATTGGTTTTGATATTGGTGTTATTGGTAGTTGATATATTTAATATATCTATAAGGTAGCTTATAAGCCCCCTACTCTACTCTTTTTGATGTTTCTTTTATGCTTTCTATAAGAAGTAGCAAAATCATGCCCTCCTTTACTATTTTTCATAAAATATAGATATTTAGTTACACTTGGATTAATAGCTGATTTTATAGCCTCTATAGATGTACTTGCTACGGGATAATTTGGGATACCTTTGTGTCTATATGTATTAAATGTTGTATTATCCTCTTTTATTCTTTTGGGTGTGATTTTGATATGAGAGTATTTACCATAATTAAGAGTACCGTCCATTTGAAGTGGCATATTTTTGGATATTCTATTATATATTACAGATGCTACTATTGGCATCTCTTGATTATCTCCTGCCTCTTTTTGAATAATAGATGCTATGGTAAGGATTGTATTAAAAGTTGTTGTATTGAAATCATTGCCTTTGGTATATTTAGAGTATATTTTTTGATATTTTTTATTACTCTCTCTTACCAAAAATTCTATTAATTTTTTCTCTTTAATTCCTTTGGGGATATGATAAGTATCAGGATATATCCCACCTTCTTGATATGGTGATAAGTTTTTATAATTATGCCATAGTTTTTGGGCATCTAAGTTTAACTCTTTTGCAATATTATTAAAAAATATATATAGCGTCTCCCCTGGGATAAGCTTAATCTTATCGATAGAGTACCTAGCATTGGTAAGATATGTCAAAAACTCTACTCTATTCATTTTGGCTTTTGGCATATTTATCCAACCACTCTTAGGAGTACCAATGGCTAGTAATATATATCTATCTATAATTGATAAATTATACCCTTTGTTAGTAAGATATCTAATAATTTTGCCAACAGAACCTTTTGGTATCTCTATCGTACCTTTACTTTCTACTGGTAAGTTTAGATAAAAAACAGCACTAACTATGGCTAAAATAGTTAAATTAAATAACCCATTTATTATAAATAAAAAAAACTTTTTTATCATCTCTAAATCCAAATATTATCAATAAGTCTTGTATCACCTACAAAACAAGCTACCAAAATAATTGTATTATTAATCTTTATCTTATCAATTGCCCTAAACTCATAATCTACTATCTCTACATACTCTATTTTTGTAACACCATCAAGTACATTTACCATAATATCTTTAATCTTATCAACCTCTAACTCACCTTGCCAAATAGATTTGACAGCTACATTAAGAGAGTTTGATAATTTAAGTGCTGTTATCTTTTGAGATGGATTTAGATATATATTTCTACTACTTAGAGCCAATCCTTGATTATCTCTAATAATATTACAAGCAACTATCTCAACTCTTATAAAATAATCTTTTACCATTTTTTTAATTAATGATAGTTGTTGAGCATCTTTTTTGCCAAAGTATGCTTTTGTAGGATTTACAAGATTAAGAAGTTTCATTACAATTTGAAGCATTCCATCAAAATGCCCTGCCCTTGACTCTCCCTCTAATATATAACCTGCTTTTAATGGGGCTAAAATTTTAAGCTCATCACTACTATACATATCAGAAATATTAGGCATAAAGAGTATATCCACCCCTGCTCTTTTACATATCTCAATATCACCCTGCTCTCTTCTTGGATAAGTCTCTAAATCTTCACCCTCCAAAAATTGAGTAGGATTTATAAAAATAGATACAATTACAATATCATTATCTTCTTGTGCTTGTTTAATCAAAGATATATGTCCCTCATGCAAAGCACCCATAGTTGGTACAAATCCTATACTATTAGAGAGGTTGCCTCTTGCTTGATTAAACTCTTCTATATTTCTTGTTATTATCATATCTATACCTTAGCTATAAAAGTTACAAAATTACCCCATTGAAATAGAGTATTTACCTGTTTAAATCCACCATCTAAACACATTTTAATATTCTCTTGAATTGTAAAAGGTATTAGTATATTTTCTAAGGCTTCTCTCTTTTGAGAAATCTCATATTGACTATAACCTTGTGATGATTTATATTTATAATATATATCTATAATATCTTTATCTAATATCACATCATCAAATACAACTTTTTCTGAGAATATAAAAATACCATTATCATTAAGTGATTTAGCAATTTTTTCTACAAGTTTAATCCTCTGCATTGGGCGAATAAACTGCATTGTATAGTTAGCCACTATAATATCTTCATTTTTGTAGGGATAATTTAGAATATCTCCATAAGCAAGTTCTATATCTGCCCCAAAAGCTTGACATTTTGCTTTGGCACGATTTAGCATCGCTTGGGAGTTATCAATCCCTTTTAGAATTAAATCTGTACTTTTTTTACTATTGAGTTCTAATAAAAACTTAGCCGTAGAACTCCCTAAATCCAATACTCTCAAACAATCTCTCTCTCGTTGAAGTATCAAAGAGATAATCAAAGAGCTATTTTCATTATAAAATGGAACTGAACGACTAAGCATATCATCAAAAACAGAAGCCACCGACTCATCAAACTCAAACTTTTTATCTTTTTTGGTTGTAAATATATTATCTTTTTTGGCTTCTATTTTCATATTTTATCTACTATCTAAAAGTAGTCCCACCATCAACAACCAAAGTCTGACCAGTAATCCAACCAGCCTCATCAGTACATAAGAAATATACACTTCCTGCTATATCTTCAGGTTGTCCCATTCTATTTACAGCACTTCTAGCAATTGTTTCTGCTTTTACCTCTTCATAGTTTGTAAAGGCTTTCAAGGCATCTGTATCAATTGGTCCACCACTTACAGCATTTACTCTAATATTCATTTCCCCTAATTCAACAGCAGCATATCTACTCATAGCCTCAACAGCAGCCTTATTTGTACCATGACCTGCATAATTGCCAATATAAATTCTATTTCCAGTAGAACTCATTGTTACAATCGCACCACCTCCAACTTTTTGCATTCTCACAGCAGCCTCTTGTGAACCTCTTACAAATGCACCAACAGTAGCAGTATAGATATTTTGCAACCCTTTAGCAGGACGAAGCTTCATAAATTTACCATATCCACCAACCACAGGACGACCATAAATCATAGCATTTGATATAAAGAAATCAACTCTATCAAAATCTTTATCAATCTCTAAAAATAGAGGTTTAAATCCATCTAATTCTAAAATATTTAATGGATAAGCTTTTGCTTTGATACCATATTTTTCCATTAAATCATTAGCTATTTCATTAGCTACCTCTTCATTACTATTATATGTAAATGCTACATTTACACCCTCACTAGCAAATTTTGTAATAATTGCTTTTCCAATTCCCTTTGTTGCACCAGTAACTACTGCTACTTTACCTCTCATATCTGACATCTTACGCTCCTACAATATTATAATTTTTCATAATTTCTTCAATCTTTTTCATATTCTCTAAACTTGGTGGTACTAATGGTAATCTATACTCTAATGTATCAATTAAACCTGCTATATACATAGATGCTTTAATTGGTATTGGATTACTTTCACAAAAAAGCACTTTATTAATAGGGTATAACATATCATTAATCTCTTTTGATTTTTTGAAATCCCCTTTTAGAGCAGTATGGACTAACTCTGATTTTAAATCAGGCAATAAGTTTGCTGTTACAGATGTAATACCTGCTCCACCATTAGCCAATATAGCATAATCAATAGCATCATCTCCAGATAATAGAGCTATCTCTGGTCGTTTAGATAAAATCTCTATAGTTCTCTCAATAGAACCAGTAGCCTCTTTGACTCCATAAATATTCTCTACATCATCAAATAGTCTTATTAGAGTATCTGCTGATATATCTACACCTGTCCTACCTGGTACATTATATAGCATTACAGGAATTTCAACAGAGTTTGCTATTGCTTTGTAGTGTTGATACAATCCCTCTTGTGATGGTTTATTATAATATGGACTAACTGAAAATATCGCATCTACTCCACAAGATTGAGCATGTTTTGCTATATCTATCGCTTCACTAGTTGCATTACTTCCTGCTCCTGCTAAAACCTTTGTAGTTGTACCTTTGGCTACCTCTACAGCAATCTCTATACATCTCTTATGCTCATCATGACTAAGAGTTGCACTCTCGCCTGTTGTACCTACTGGACATATAGCATCAATTCCATTATTGATTTGTCTCTCTATTAGTTTGGCATAAGTTGCTTCATCTAATTTATTATTTTTAAATGGTGTAATTAGTGCCGTTGTTGCACCCGTAACTTTGAAACCCATTATTTACTACTCCTAAGTATTATTGTTGTTGATATATTGTTATCAAAATATCTATTTGCGATAGCAGTTATATCTTTGGTTGTAATTTTATCAAATTTTTCTTCATATTCAAGTAAAGGTTTAATATTTCCTTTGGCATAAGCAGAACCAAATATTCCTGCTACACTATGAGAACGCTCAATAGAGTATATAAAATCAGCTTTTGTATTGATTTTTACTTTATCTAACTCCTCTTGTGAGATAGAGCCTTTTTTAATCTTTTCTATCTCTTCTAATATCTCTTTCTCTACATCTTCGGCTTTTATATTTGGATTACATACAGCTAAAAATAGAAATATCCCACTACTCTTTAAATCCATATTATACCCATATACTTGATTTACCATATTTTTCTCATCAACTAGCTTTTTATATAATTTACCACTCTTTCCACTACTCAAAATCTCTGTAATAGCACCCAATCCTACTTGGTCTTTATGTTCAAAGTTTGGTATAGGGTATGCAATAGCTATAATATCAAGAGAGTTATTATCTTTGTGCAAAATCGCTCTTTTGCTTCCATCTATTTTGGGTTCTTTGAAGTGTAGTTCCCTTACATTGCTTTTTTTCTTATCTCCAAATTTAGCCTCTGCCTCTTTGAATACTATATCTTTATCAATATCACCTGCTACAACTATAATAGCATTATTTGGCGAATAATAGCTTTGATAAAACTCTCTAATATCATCTATTTTCCAATTTTTTATATCATCCATAAATCCAATTGGTGTCCAGTGATATGAGTGATATGTATAGTGAATATTAAACAGTCTAAAGTATAGATAACCAGTTGGTTGATTATCTGTTCTCCATCTTCTCTCTTCTGCTACTACATCTCTCTCTTTTTGAAACTCATCATCTTTGAGTAGTAATCCATCCATCATATCTGCAAATAGTTCCAAACTTCTTGGAAGATGCTTTGCCGTTGAATTAATATAATACGATGTATAATCAAAACTTGTAGAGGCGTTATTATTTGCCCCCATTGATTTGACTATCTCATCAAACTGACCTGCTTTCATCTTCTTAGTTGATTTAAAGCTTAAATGTTCCAACATATGAGCAATACCACTTTTGCCCATTATCTCATCACCACTACCAACTTTATAATAAATTTGAGTTGTAATTACCCCTGAATGATTATCCATAGGTATCGCTACCACCTCTAAGCCGTTATCTAATGTTTTAGTATAATGTTTTGGTAACGAACTAGCCATTGAAACTCCTGTTATTATAAATATTAATAGTACAAATTTATTAATCATTTTCTCTATCTACGCCAATTGCTTGAGTGATATTCTCATATCCATCTTCTTTGATTAACTCTACTAATCCATCATTAATCTCTCTAATAAGCTCTGGTCCTCTATATATTAGCATACTAAATACTTGAATAAGTGAAGCCCCTGCTTTTATCCTACGATATGCCTCTTCTGCACTATCAATCCCACCAACAGAGATTAAAATAGTTTTGCTATAAAACTCTTTTGCTATTGCTTCAAAAAGTCTAAAACTTTTTTCTTTGAGTAACTTTCCTGATATTCCACCAAAATCTTTGGCATTAGGAGTAAGAGAGTAATCAATAGTTGTATTTGTAGCTATAATCCCACTTGCCCCTGCTTTAATCGCTACACCACATAGATTAATAGCATCATCACTTGTCATATCAGGAGCAATTTTTAGAAATATTGGTTTGCTTGTAATATCTTTTGCCATCTTAAATAGAGCCGTAATAAACTCTTCATTTTGTAAATCTCTAAGTCCAGGGGTATTTGGAGATGAGATATTAATTACAAGATAATCACTATAACTCTCTAGCTCTTTGAGTAAGAATTCATAATCATCTAAGGCTTTATCTTCTGGTGTAAGTTTATTTTTACCAATATTAATACCTAATGGATACTCTTTTTGATTTTGTTTGACATTTTCTATTAAATAATCCGAACCCTTATTATTAAATCCCATAGCATTTTGAATAGATTCATCTTCTACTAATCTAAATAGCCGTGGTTTATCATTTCCAAGTTGAGGTTTAGGTGTAACTGTACCAACCTCTGTATATCCAAAACCTAATGCTATAATAGAATCAATATAATCTCCATTTTTATCAAATCCTGCACCAAGCCCCACAGGATTATTAAACTCCATTCCTAAAATATTCTGTTTTAATATGGGATTAGAATTGAAATATATTTTTTTATAATGTTTTTTTAATGCTCTTATTGTAGAGAGAGTACCAAGCCCAAAACCAGCTATTGTATGAGCTGTTTCAGGTTCTAGTTTAAATAGTATATTTTTTATAGTTTTATAAGATATAATTGACAATCAAGTCTCCTTGTTTAATTTTGGCATAATTATACCTAAAGATTATAAAATAGTTACTTTCTACCTCTCTTTATATCTTTTATATTACTATTTTTTCTTTTTCTTTTTTCTACTCTTTTTTTATGAAAGTCAAAACCACCCTTTTTCTCTATAAGAGATTTCTTTTTGGGTTGAGTCTGTCTTGGTTGAGTATCTGTAAGTTCAAAACCTTTATAGACCTCTCTTTTGATACTTAGTTTTAAATCTCTCTCAATCTTACTAAAAGCTCTATACTCTCTAGTTGTAAGAATAGATATAACCATACCTTTATGATTTGCCCTACCCGTTCGCCCTACTCTATGGGTAAAATCATCTGTTAATTGGGGTAAATCATAATTGATAACTAATGGCAACTCTTTTATATCAATCCCTCTTGCAGCAATATCAGTAGCCACCAATACTTGTGTTTTACCATTTTTTAAAAGACCTAATGATTTGGCTCTATCACCTCTTTTAATATCTCCATGAATAATAGATACTCTTATCTTTTTATTTTGAAGATACTCATAAATTTTATTAGCCGATATTTTAGAACTAGCAAAAAGTAAAATTTGACTAGCTCCAAAATTTTCTATTAATTTTGTAGTTAATTCAGCTTTTCTATTTTTATCTACCTTATAAGCTTTATGATTAATCATATCTACCACATCTCGTCTATCACTCACCTCTACAATAGCAGGTTTATTTAAAAACTCTTTACCAAGCTTTTTGATATTTTGAGATATAGTAGCAGAAAATAACATTGTATGACGAGGTTGCTTACAGTGGCTTAAAATCGCCTTTATCTCTGCTAAAAACCCAAGATCAAGCATTGTATCTGCCTCATCTAAAATAACAGTATTTACATTAGATAGATTAATCTTCTTATTTTTAATAAAATCTTGAAGCCTCCCAGGTGTAGCCACAACTATATCACACCCATAAGAGAGCTTATCAATCTGAATACTTTTAGGAGAACCACCTTGAATCTTAATACTTTTAATATTTAAATACTTACCAAAAGCACTTATATTACGAGATACTTGGTCAGCTAATTCAATAGTAGGTACAATAATCAACGCCCTAATAACCTTATGCTCACTCTTAACCACCTTTTGCAACCTATTAAGAAGTGGCAATAGATAAGATGCCGTTTTCCCAGTACCAGACTTAGAAGCCCCAAGAATATCCACCCCTTTCAAAGCCAATGGAATAACCTTATTCTGAATAGCCGTAGTCTGTTCAAACTTCTCATATTTCAATGCTTTTATAATATCTGGATGAAGATTTAATTTTTCAAATGCTTTTATGATATTTCCTTTAAATTATTTTTGATGATATTATATCCTATTTTTGGTAGGTTCGGTTTTAAGAGAACAAATTAATCTAATCACTTTTAAACTTATTAAAACTAATAAACCTTTAAAAATAAAAAGTATAGAACCAATTATTAATATATTATATGTATTTAACACTATTATCCTTATAACCCCAAATTCCTACTAATAGAATCTACAAATTTTTGATTAGATGTAAGTTCATTTCTAAGTCTTGTATCAATTTTAAGTATATTTAAAAGCTCTATATCCAAACTCTCATTTGATGCTAATCCTTTTGATATTTCAAAATCATCTAACTCAAATAGTTTTTCTAATATTTGATGAGGTGTTGAGGTATTATACGATAGTCTTATATTTATATCATAGCTATTTATCTTATATAATTTTTCTAAAATATCTATGGGTGTAGATGGATTTAATGCTATATTTTTATATAGAGATGGGTTTTGTTTATTATATATTTTCTCTATTATCTCTTGTGATATATTATAATTTAATAAAATATTATTATCTACATCTTCTATGTCCTTAGAAACTAATATCTCAATTACTTTTGGTTCTAATAGTTTATTGATAGATAAAATTTTATCGGAAGTGATGGCTTTAGCCTCACCAAATGCAAGGTTATATCTATCTAAATTTATTGGTTGATATTGAAGTAAAATATCTGGCTCTTTTTCTAATAGTTTAATAAAGAGTTTATTATCAATAGATATATTAGATGCTAATGCTCTATTAATATCATCTATATTTTTATCATATAAAAAGTTTAATATATCAAGTGAAATATTAGGATTTGATGCCAAAAAGAAATCTATATGATTATCTTTGAAGCTTAATAGTTTTTTTGTAATCTTTTTATCAATATATGGGCTTTGGGCTATTGCCTCTTTTATTGTGAGTTTGCTTCTATTTTTTTGTAGAAATGATACTTTTGGAAATGATATTAAAGCTAATAATAGCTCTGGGTTATCACTCTCTTTGATAAGCTTTAATAGACTTAGTGGTGAGTATAATAAATCTCTTTCATTTGTTTTGATATGTAGAAATCGTGTAAGGGTATGGATAAATATATCTCTATCTCTACTACTATCTCCAAATTCACTCTCTTCCCACTCATATATATTTAAAAGCTTTATAAAAAGATTATCACTAATATACTCATTGGATAAAAGTCTATCTAATCTATCCATATCACTACCTAATTTAATAGCCATAAGAGTAGAATTTTCGTCTAATAATCTACTCATCTCCTCTTCTAGTTTATGAAGTTTATATATCTTAATACCTCTATCATAAGCATCATTTGATATATTATCCTCTATTGGGTTGATACTGCGACTCTCTATAATCACATCAAGCTCTTGGCTAAAATCTCTACTTGAATCTATATTATAATTAGATAGAAAATTGATTATCTCTATATCACTAAAAAGAGTACTCCTACCTAATAATAATACCTTTTTATCTTTTAACTCATTTAACATTATATAAAACCTTTAATAATACTATTTATCCAAATAGATATAACTATAAATCCACTCATTGATAATATAAAATATATACTATATTTAGAGTATATTATAACTTTAAACTTATCAAAACCAACTTCTCTAATGGTAAGAATAAACAAAATCCACCCACCAATACTTGAAGCCAATGCTAATCCCATAGCACCAATATATCTCATTAAGATTAATGAAAATATTAGATTTATGACCAATGATATTGATGATATTATCGCGGCTCGTCCTTGTTTATGTGAAGCATATAAAAATAGAGAAAATAGTTTAGCCAATCCAAAAGGTAATAATCCAACCATATATGCCATTAATACCTTAGCACTCTCTATTGTATCAATACTACTAAACTCCCCTCTCTCAAAGAGAAGCCATATAATAGCTTCACTAAATACAACACCACCAATTAAAGAGAAGCCCAAAGTAAAAGATAATATCCAAAATGCTTTTGATAGGTTTTGATATGCCTTAGTTTCATCACTATTTTTAATAGCTTTAGATATAGTAGGAAACAGTGCCGTAGCTGTGGCAATAGCAAAAAGGGCAAGTGGTAATTGAAATACTCTATTGGCATAATATAGATATGATATAGAACCAGTAATCAAAAATGAAGCCATCATAGTATCTAAAAATGCCGATATTTGAGCCGTAGAACTACCAATAATGGCAGGAAAAAATTGGGAATTAAATTTTTTGGTATCATCTTTTATATCTTTTTTGGCTCTATATCTCCAACCACCAATCAATAATTTATCTAAGCCAAATCTCTTAATAGCAATCAAATGAGCAATAAGCTGTAAAACCCCACCAACCACCACAGATATACTAAGTCCATAAACTATCATTTGAGGGGATTCTTTGGCATAAATTATCAATGCACTTATCATAGATATATTTAATAGTGTCGTGGAGAATGCCGTAGTGGCAAAGTGTTCTTTATATTGTAATAGTGTGGCTAAAAATGTAACTAAAAATATCAAATCTAAATACCAAAAGTTAATAGCAACCAATGGAGATGCCAAAGCAATAGTAGCATCATCAAATCCAATAGCAATAGTTTTGGTAAGATATGGAGCAAATAGATTGACAAGTAGTGAAGCTAATATAATAAAGAGTAAAAATCTTAATACTATAGCAGTAGCAAATACCCCTTTATTTTTAGAAGCTACAAATGATGGCATAAAGCTTTGTACAAAAGCCCCTTCTCCAAAAATACGACGAAAAAGATTTGGAATTTTAAAGGCAATAGCAAATATATCAGAAAATATATTTACCCCCAATACAGAAGCCATAAGCATATCACGAACAAAGCCTAATATCCTAGAAGCAAGTATCCCTACCCCATTTGTAAAAATTGATTTTAATTTCATTATTTCCCTAAGTTATATAGATAAAAATTAGTATATCTAAAAGATATTTAGTATAGACTTATAAATATGTAATGTCTTAACATAACATTATTTCTACTGTATTTAAAGATAAATAAAAAATCCTATTTTAGATGGTAATCCATAAAGGATACCACCCAAATATCACTATAGACTATTTTTAAACTCTTGCCAATCACTATTTATTTTTTTAGCAAAGTTTTTATTGAACCATTTCAACTCTTTTTTAAATCTTTTGCTATCATCTTCTAATATCTCTATAATCTCTACTAAAGAGTATCCCTCTATTATAGATTTAAGCTTTTTAGCACCTAATCCTTTGATATTAAGAAGTATATTAGAGATTGCATCTAATGTAAGTTCTATGCTCTCCTCTTCTATCTCTTGCCCCTCATCGCTATCATTTTTTTGAGTAGCTTTCTTGGTGCTAGGTACTTTTTCATTTAATTTATGATTATCTTGATAGTTCCACTTCTCACTTGGCCACTCTTCATAGTTTCTATCTTCTGTTATCATCATTGGATATAGATTATCTAGCGTATGAATATGAGACTCTCCACTAATCTTATCTAATCTCTTTTTATCCATAAAGTAATCACCATCACTACTTGGTGTATATTTACCAAATGTAAGATAACGAAGTGTTCTAAGGATAGAACTATCCATTTTACCAAGCTCTTCCCAGTTATATAGAGGAATATTTGGCATAGGGAATCTTCCCTCGCTAAATTTGTGCATTAAATACTGACCAATCCAATCTCTAATATAAGGAAATGCTGCAAAGGCAGTAGCACACTCTAATATTCTATATTCACCATCAACACCCACAGCAATATCACAAGCCCAATACTCTGCATTAGCTGATTTACTTACTTGTACGGCTAAATCAAGTAGCTCTTTTGGTACATCTTGATAATCCATACTTCCACCTTGTGAAGTATTTGTTAGCCACTCACCCTCAGGTGGTCTTCTCCAAAACGCACACACAGGTTTGTGTCCTATCAACATTACTCTTACATCTGCTGACATTGGTACAAAATCTTGCATATATATAGGATAATATTTTTTCTCTGTTAATAACTCTTTTGCCTCTTTTTTGCTATCTACTTTATGTACAAAATATCCACCATAATTTGATGGTCCATAACTTTTTTTAACTATTTTTGGATACTCTGTTTTTTTGATAAATTTATCAGCTTTTTCTCTATTATAAAATATATAAGTTTGAGGAATAGGAATATCATATTTCCATGCAAATCTTGTAACATTCTCTTTTGATTTGTTAGAAAATTGTGTATCAAGAGATGGGATAAACTTTACCTTTGGCAACTCTCTAGCTATCTCTCTAAATGTCTCATAGGCTGTAGCAGGGATATTTCCAATTAAAATATCTATCTTTTTTCTTTTTACCTCTTTGATAAATCTATCTTTATCATTTTTCCAATGATATACTACCGTCTCTATCTTATTTGGCCAACCTCTAAAGTTGGAATGGTCAAAAAATCTTAATACATAATCAAGATATAAAAATCCTAACTTTGGAAGTTTTTTATTTGCACTGTTTTTACTCATTATTCTATCCTTTTACTTTTTTGTTTTTCTATCTATTAATTCTACAATAGCATTTATCTTTTTCTTATTAAAGTCTAATCCCATCTTCTCTTGTTCTGGTGTAGCAAAAGCAGGTATTCCATTTACCTCTAATACCACGAACTCCTCTTTCTCTCTATCATATATAATATCAACTCCACCAATATCAATATCACATACTTTACACGCTTTAATAGCAAGATTTACTATCTCATCATTTGGTTCTCTCAAAAATACACTACCACCACTTGTAACATTTGTTCGCCAATCACTACCACCAGCTTTTCTACCATAACAACCAATAAATTTACCATCAACTATATCTACTCTATAATCACTATTATCATAATCTATAAACTTCTCTACATAAAAAAATCTCAAATCCATCTGATTTAGAAATGGTAAAAGTGTATCTAAAGTAGCTTCGTTCTCAATTTTAGTTAGCCCTACTCCACCCCAACCATCAGTTGGCTTATATACCATTTTATCCCATTTCTTGATAATTTTTTTAAGCTGATGACTATCATCTCTATGACAAAGTTTATAATCAGGTGTAGCCACACCATTATTTCTAAGTAAAAATGAAGTCTGAAACTTATCTTCTGTTAGACTAAAAGAGTCAAAAGAGTTAATCATCGGGATTATTCTATTTAAAGCTTGGTACAAAAACACCTGATATTGAGTCTGTTCACCTGCATTATAAGAAAAAAACAGATCCAAATCAGTCAAGATAGTATCATTATGATATATTTTACCATTCTTTGCCAAAGCATTTCGTAGATTTAATCCTGCAATTACATCTATATCCCTATTTTTTAACTTTTTGATAATCTTCTTTTGAATCTTATCACCACCACCATTTTCATACAACCACATACCTATTTGACGAGACATCACACCCTCCTACTTTTATCTCATATTTTACTATTTTTTTCTTATGAATAGATTGATATATAGCAAAAAATTAAAATAAGTTAGGTGAGATTTTTTAAGTTATAAAAAGCATTAACATAACATTATTTCTATTGTAAAAATATAGAGTGAGCAGAAACTTATAAATTACTAATAGATAATAATTTACAAGAGTTCTCTAAAATAGCAATCTTTTTTACCATCTCTATCAAATCTCTATCATAGGCAATTACTCCAAATCCTTTGATTATCATAATATGTGTATCGTGGGCTTTGAAAAATTGGGGTATTTCAAATGGCGCTCGTAATAGCCAATCATCAAAATTTTTGGGGTCATATATTCTTTGGTTTCCCAATAACTTGACTCCATAATAATCTTTTGGGATAATTTTGGAGTGTTTTATTGATAGTGCTGTAATATATGGTGGCATTGTAAAAGTGATATATTTAGCAGATGAGATATTTTCATAGATATGTTCATGAATATCTACATCTCCACTTGCTAACTTCCATCTATAATCTCTTTTGAGAGTATCAAGCTTCACTAGAGAATCTTTATGAATATCATCTAATATAGTATCTTTTTTATTGATAATAAATCCACTTTCAGATATTTTAGCAGATATAGAACCATGAAAAACTCCAAAGAAATCTGTACTAAAGAGTGATTGAGATACATGTCCTATTGTATTTAAAAGATTTTTATCATACATTTTTAAAAAAGTCCCTTACATACTCATACCCAGAATAGAGAGTAAGTATCACAGCTAACCATAAAATCTCTTCTCCCCCACTCCACTCCATCAATAAAAATCCAATAGCTATCATCTGAACTACTGTTTTAACTTTACCTACAAATGAAGCTGATACATCTATATTTTGAGTAACTGCTGATACTCTAAGACCTGTGATAAAAAGCTCTCTTGTAATGATAAGATATATTGCCCACTCATCTGCTCTTCCTAGCATCATAAGTCCTAGAAATCCTGCAAGTGTGAGCATTTTATCGGCTAAGGGGTCTAATATCTTGCCTAGCATTGTGATTTGATTAAATGTCCTTGCGATATATCCATCAAAAAAATCTGTACTACTAGCTATTACAAATATAAATCCTGCAAAAAAATCTAACCAACTATAATGAATGCCATCAAAAATTGCCCAATCTCTATTAACTAGTAAAATAAACATTAATGGGGCTAGTAAAATCCTTATAAATGCTAATATATTTGGTATATTATAGATTTGACTTTTACTCATTATTCAAAATACTCATCTAAAATTTTGGGGAATAGTCCTATTGTCTTTTTTGCTTTTTCTATTTTAGGATTAAAAACTTCAGCAGATGATGGAAATGACTCTACCATCTCTTCATATACTCCAACTTTCTCTAACATATGCTTCTCTAGTGAGTCTAAAACTGCACTCATATTCTCTTTTGTTGTGGCATATTTCATTAATAGTTCAAACATTCTTTTGCGTGGGTGTATTGCCATAGATTCACCAGCATCAAGTGCGATATATTTCAAATCCCACCTTGAAAGATATACACCACTAATATGAGGTGATGCAAATTTGGCATATAGTGCTTCTGTATAGTTGGGATAATCTTTTAAATCATCTATATCACTATCACAACTTCCATCTACACAACTATCATCTATTTTAAAATTCTCAAACTCTTTTCTTAAATCTTCTATATCTCGCATATCTTAATCCTTTGTCATTAATAGTGGTATAATATCAAAATCAATTGGTGTATTATACCATCTTGAAGCTATCAATATAATTTTAGCTATTAGTATCTCTTGGGTATCAAATAGTGATATATCTTTTAGCTTTTTTAGCTCATCATCAAGATTAGTCCCTACTACTTTACCATCTATCACCTCTATAATATCTATACTCTCTTGTGAATTAACACTATCACAATACTCAATAGATTTCAATCCAAACTCTCGTTGTACTATCATCTTATCTACTTTTGATTTAGCTACATTACTTAGAGTAAAAACAAGATGTTCATCTATAATATTAAGTGCAATTGCTGTAGCATTAACACTATACATTTTCATTATTTTATTAAAATACCTTCTACTATTATCACTTTGTGCATTATATCCAATAATAGTACATAGCTTAGTATCAGGTGTTATCTCTTCTAGTCTCATACTTATCTCTCTTTAAAAAATAAAATTTTTGGCATTTTGATGTAGTGTAATAGACTCTTCTTCCTCTATTTTACATCTAGGGCATACTCTCTCACCCTCAAAATATGTAAAGTTATTCCCACACTCATTACATCTTTTGATATTAAATGTAATCAACGCTCTCTTGCGTGGCTCAAAAAATTCACTATTTTCAAATCCATTTTGAAGCTTAATAGAGTCTAATTCACACACATCATGACAAAGATGACACTTAATACACAATATAGAATCAAAATTAATAATAGAAAACTTTGCATCACTACTCAATGCCCTAGTAGGACAAATTCTATAACATATTTGACAATTAGTACAACTATCTTCTATATATTTTTGAGATATAAAAGATACCTCCTCTTGTGGCAACACCTCATAAGATGATGGCTTCTCCACTCTTTTAAATGTTGTTAATAGTACTTTTCTACTATCAGGAATATATTTATCTTTGATTTTTGAAATATTTGATAAATCTATATCAAAAGTTTTGAGTTCATCTTCTATCACCTTCTCATCAAAGTTAGCTTTATGCTTGACTCCCTCTTTGAGTGATATATTAGATAAAAACTCTCTTCGTGATGATACTTTCTCTTTTTTTATATTTTTATTATTTTCATAAGATATTTTAATCTCTCTATCACTATAACTAGAGAGTATAAAGTTGGCCTCTTCAATATTAGATAAAATATAATCTTTTAAAATCTCAACTTCAAACATATCTATCTCTATATTATCTTTTGCATTTGCCAAAGATATAAGATTTTCTACACTAAGTAATCCAAGTGATGGAATATTTTGATTTGTACTTATGATATTATCATCACTCTCTAAAAATAAGAAAAAAAACTCTATAAATGAGAACTCACTAATAGAAAAAGCATTACTAGGACAGATACTTACACAACCACCACAATCTATACAAGCAGATGGTGTAAATGATGGTATATTATTACTCAAAATTATTGTATCCACAGGACAAATATCCACACACTTCATACACTGCGAAAATTTACTAATAGCCCTAACACAAGAACCTAATTCAAACTTCAATGACATTATGATAATTTATTTATAGTTTCATTAATATACTCATAATCACTCAATAAAAACTCCATAGCTAACCCAGAAGCATCATGATATAGAGGCGTTCTTGACTCTTTTTTCATATTAATCAAAAACATTGGCATCCACTCTAATATATGCTCTTTCATAAAACCTTTTTGCACAGATAAAAGCTCTAATACACCCTCTTCATCACTAGCATCACAAGCCTTTCTCAAAGCGATACACAACATATACATAAATTCAAGTTCTACCCCAATATGGTCTGCTGAAACAATACGAGCCTTTGCAATATCTACTCTAAAATCAAGTGAGTTATATAGTTCAATCACAGGATTATCCCCACCACTCTCTATCATCTGGTCATCTCTAGTATAAAAGCTCTCATAAGGTACCATATTCATCAAAAACATAGAAGCAAAATCAACATTAAGATACTCTCTTATAATAGTATCCATATCAAACTCTTCTCTCTTTGACCAATCTCTATAATTTGGGAAAAGCTCCATAATATTCTCATCAGACTCAATAGTCTCCAAAAACTCTTTATCTACCTCTATCAACATTATTCGTGAAATCAACGCATATAAATTAACTCTTTTTTCTACTTCTTCTTTAATTATTTTAAAATCCATTATTACCTCTATTATAAAATCTTATTGTATATTATCACTTTAATCTAAAAATTGTTTGAAATTTGAAAAATATTGTAAAAATTGATTATTTATAGTCTGATATAATTTAACTATTATTAGGTGCTTTTTGTTCCATATGATTACCAATTTGAGTAAGCACTACAAATCCATTTTTAAGAGCCTTTTCTTGGTGTTGTCCCCTGACAACACCATAATATACAAAATAAACCGATTATCATAACCAAAAAAATAGACCTTTTGCAAAATTTGGAATTGGGGTAAAGATACCCCAACCTTGTATAATACAATTAGATTTAAAATCAAAAATCAAATCACTCTCCTGCTCTTACACACCTCACCAAATAACTATCATCCCTATTGCTACCGTAACCATCGCCATAACCGAAACCGACAACCCAAGCATTACTACTATTATTGGCAGAAGTAGTAGAAGTCCAATAAAAACTAGTAGATATATTTTTAAATCCACTATTTATGGCAAGATTATATTTATCTCTATTAGCAAGATAATATAGCTCATTAAAATTTGGTAGATGCCAATCATCATATCCTCCAAGGTTTAAATCCTCACAATAACTAATCGCATCACTCCAATTTTTGCTAATAGTCTCATTATCTTGCCATATTAAATTAGTTTGAGTATCTAATACCACCTCTTTGTTATCATCTCGTATAAATTTAGCATTGAGTACTCCAACTGCTACAAATAAGATTAATATACTTCTCATCATCAAATTCTCCTATTTTTTGTTTTAGATTATAGCTATTTGCATGTTTAATATGACCTACAAATGAGCTTTGTAGAGATAAAAACTGCTTTATCTCTACAAGACTCATTTTGCCTTTTTGTCTCTCATATTCATCTAAATATTTAGCCTTTTTAAATTTATATTTATTTACTACTCTTCTTCTTACTAATATATAATTTGGACGAATAATATATCCCAAAAAATCTAAACCTTTATTAAACTTTTGAAGTTTGCTATCTTGACGAAGTTTGAGACCTAAAGTATCTAAAT
>JAMOOX010000164.1 GCA_027065045.1 Campylobacteraceae bacterium
GCTGTATTACACTGTAATCATTGTCTAATGGGTTTTTGGTTATCATTCTATTGTCCTTGATTTTAATCGGTTAGGTACAAGCTTGAGATAAAACTTTTGTCGGTGTATATCTCAAGCAACTCTAATTAATTATATTTTTAATTCTCCTTTCTTTGCTAATTCATACAGACTATCCCATACTTGATTAGCTAGATTTTTATCTAATGCTTTATTAGGTTCCATTTTGTTATACACTCTGCCATCAGTAGCACAAGAGAGTATAATATTCTTATTTTGTGCAATATCACGATAAGCGTATAAATCTGTATTGATATGATTAACTCTTATATATTTGATAAAACTCTCTCTGCTCTTTATAAAGTCATTAGAACCCTTATTGTTGGACTTTATAGTTATCTCCAGTTCGTGAACCTTCCGACCTATTTTAAGCTCTTTATAGCTCATCTGAATATCTGTTTTCTCTTTAAATTGTATCACTGCTTTATCTAGTATTCTTAATTTTATACCACTTGAATATTGATAACTTTTCGGAAGTTGAAATAATTCTCTAATCTCATCAATCTTTATCTTAAAGATTGTTGTATCTCTATCAATATATCTACTATTTTCACTCATTTTATCTTTGCAAATCTCATAGAACCTTATAACATAAGTGCTTTTCAAAGGTAATATATTTACTATGTTGTACTGTAAAAAATTATTCTTTAGTTGTACTAGATAAGGCTTTAAATTAGGGTCTATTTTGAATACCATTAATCCACTGCCTCGTATATGCTTACCACTTGATATCCAATTTAAATTTACATCATCAAGAACGAAGGGGTCACTCATTAGCTCCCTTATAATTTTATGAGTATATTTATATGTATCAATATTTTTACTTGATGTACCTATTAGTTCTCTAAAATCAGATATTTTAAGATGATACTCTTTAAAATCTTTATCATCTTTTTTTATCATAGATATTAATATAGCTACTATTTTTAAGCTAGTTTCACTAAGTTTATATCTTGCATTGTGAACCAAAGTCTTATGCTTTACTACTATATTATTCCTATTCTCTTTTATTTCAACTAAATTCATTGTGCTATATCCTTTTGATAAATGCATTATATCACTAATACACTTATACAATACTTATGTATTAATATTCCCCATTTTTGTATTAGTATTCCCCATTTTTGTATTAGTATCCCCCATTTTTGTATTAATAGATTGCTTTATTCCTCGGTTTTTAGGGGGCTACAAGCTCCTACAAAGAACAAAGATAAGATATACAAAGAACTAGGAGAGATTTCTTTAAAATCTTAAGAGCAAGAGCAAGAGCATTGGCTAATAAATATTCTTAGTCGTTATACCATATTTAGAAGTAAAATATTAATTAATCACCAAAGAGCTTATCCAATCAAACTTTGATTTAAAATAGTAGAGATTAATAAAATGTTGGATTTATGGCAGTAGGGAAAAGAGTTTAAAAGCCTTTACTCTATGAATGGTATTAGTGCAAGGCTAAAAAGTCTTATATGAGCTTCTAGGGACTTAGTATAACCTTAAAATATATTCTTTTTTATTTGTTGTTTTATTTTGTTCATCTTTGTAATAATCATAACAACTATCTAGTCTATCATAGTTTATTTCTAATTCAGGATTAAAATAATCTATAATATATAATGCTTTTTCTAATTGAGTTTTGTTTTTTTTATTTTCTATATCTAAATCTGTTTCTTTTTTATTTCTGTTTCTAAAAATATCTAATTCAATATTCATTTCATCAATAGTTAGAGTTTTATTTTTTATTTTTATTTTTAAATCTCTTATAGTCTGTTCCATTACGGCATAATCTTCTCTACTTGCTCCTTGTTCCTGTAGCTCTTGCCTTAATTTTGCATTCTCTTTTTTCAAATCTTTTAGTTTTGCTAGAAAATGATTACTTACTTTTTTTATGAGAATCTCTTTTTTCTTTTGAGTAGCTCTATACTCCTTATGCCCCAATCTTGTTGAACCACTACCCTCTTTTCCTCTCTCCATCTTTAGAGATTTAGCCACAATGGTTTGGATGTGAGTCAATCTACTTCTATTGAATGGTTTTAGTGTTGGTTGGTTCTTTTGTTGTTTCTCTGTTATGCTCCTACGATATAGTTGTTGTCCTGTATTAATATCTAATGTAAAAAAAGTTATATGAGCATGATAGTTCTTGATGGCGAACTCTTTACCTGATTTATCTTTTTTAATATGTCCCTCATCTCTATGAATACTTATTTGAACACTTGTGAAACCTGTTTCTCTCTCCAGCTCTTGAACCAATAACTCTAAATCTTCCATTTTGTGGTGTGCATTTAGATTTACTACTGCTTCCCACATATAAGATTTTGATTGAATTTTCTGTTTAAAATGGTTTTTATAATTGATAGAAACTTCATTAAATAGCTCTTTTACTTTTAGTTCTGCTTCATCTGATGATATGTTTATCTCATTTTTTTCCCTAAACTCTTTCGGTAAAAGATAACTTGGGTCTTCTAAACTTCTATCATTGTGTGCCATTGCTCCAGACTGCATCTGTTGAAAATTTATACTACTTTTTGCCATTGTATATCCTTTTATTTTTTCCCTACTGCCAATATTTGCATATGGGAATGTTTGATAATTTAAACCAATTTTATGGTAATCTCTCTTTTATGAATGCCCTTGCTCTTGCTCTTATTTTCGTATCCCTTTACGGGTAGAAAATCGCATATCAATTCCCTTTAGGGTTGATAATGCGCACTATCAACCCTATCGGATTGGTGCGATATAATATTACTAGAAATTCTACCCGTAAAGGATACGAATTTCTAGTAATATTATATATAAAAAGAGTGTTTTGTTTTAATAATAAAAGTTTAGAGAATAAATAAAAATATTAGGATATAATTTTGTATTCCGTATTAGATTATAGTTCATTAGGGTGGAGGTTGGGGCTTGGGTCAGCTCAAGTGAAAGGATAAGCAAATGCGAATCTTAGCTATAATCTTATTGCTTATGGTCTTATCATCTTTTTGTTGGTAAGCCCCTAAAGTAAAGAGTTTGAGAGATGATGACTCTCAAGCTCTATATGGAATTATATCATATTTTCTTTTTTATATTTAGTTGATAATTAATTCATTCCTCTTTGTTTTCTTGTATTGTTATTAATAGTTCCCACTATTCTCTCTATTTTATCTATTCTTTTCATGATAGAAGAAGCTCTCTCAAACTCAAGCTTTACATCTCTTTGAAAATCTTTCATCTCCTTTTTATATTGCAACTCTTGAATAATAAGCCACTTTTTTATAAATATAATCCAACTCTAAAAGCTTACTGTATAAATCTCTTAATCTATTAGCATTAGATTTATTGTGTCCAATGCTATCTAGTACTATATCCCTCTTAACAAGTTGGCTACCATTCGGTATATTACCGTTATCCCACAATAAACTAATAAGCTCTATCTCCTTATCATCAAACAAAGAATAATTAATAGTATCAGTATTATACCGTTCGGTATTACCGTTTAACTCTTCATCGGTATTATACTGTTTAGTATCTACTACTTTAGATAAATTCACAAACCCACCTCTATTGGATGATTGATTATTAGATTCACCGTTAGTAATTGCAACAGGTACTCTTTGCATAGCACTAAGTGCTTTATAGTTCTTGGCTAGTTTAATATCATAGTGTAACTCTTCAATTGCTACATCAATAATACTCTTCTCATGTGTTTTCTCTTGCTGTATTCTTGTACTCTCTTTTAATTTATTCAGCTTCTCATTGTGTAGCAGTTCCCAACGATTTCTCAATTCTTGTGATACATCTTCAGTTAGTTCTCTCATCTTGTAACGGAACTGATTGATAAGAGTTGATACTGCAAAATAATTAAGTAAAACACTAAATCCAAAGAACACATAAAAGAATAAATCTTTATATCCATTGATTGTATTTTTTGCATTATGTTCAAGACTCTTATAATCATTTGTTGATACTGTATTAGATACTTTTATACTACTTTGCTCTGGTGGTGATTGTCTAAATTTCTCTTTACATTGAGTATTCTTTGTTCTGTATCTTCTTATTTGCCAACTATCATCACACGACTTGTAGTGTTCTCTTTTAGCTTGATTATAGGAAGCTAATCTATTATTATAAATTGTATTAGCTTCAGCTCCTGATTTAGCTTTATCATCAAGTAGCTTATACTCTTTACTATTTGTTACTATCCCCTCAATTAATAATCTCTCAATTTTATCACTGCTTTGATATGCTCCAAACAAATCAAGTGATATAAAAAGGGTTGTTATCACGGCACTAACCAATAATGCAAAATAACTTATTTTAGTCTCTTCATGTATCTCTTTGGTAAGTTTAGAGGATAAGAAGTCTGCTAAACTCTCTGTTCTATGATTCTCAATGAATAGTATAACTGCACCAATAAAACCTAATGTTCCATATATTATATTTTCATTTGTTGTTATGGTGGATAAAAATAGATACATACCATAGAGGGTAATCCCTAATGATATGAAGATAGGGAAATAAGAACTTATGCCTCTATTTACTTCTATTTCACTTATACTATTATCTTGATTTAACTGCTGTATTACACTGTAATCATTGTCTAATGGGTTTTTGGTTATCATTCTATTGTCCTTGATTTTAATCGGTTAGGTACAAGCTTGAGATAAAACTTTTGTCGGTGTATATCTCAAGCAACTCTAGTTTACTCCTTTTAATCTCCTTTATTTAATATTTCTAACTTATTCTTTTTTGCTAAATCATAAAGCCAATCCCATAAGATATTGCCCTGTACTGCCGTAAAAACTTCATCTGGATTGTTTTGATTGTATAATTTTCCATCATCACTAACAGAAATTAACTTTTCTTTTTTTGTTTCTTGCTCATCTGCTCTAATTAAAATCTTATTCTTATAATTATTCCGTATATGCTTAATGAAGCTTATACGACTTGCTAAAAAATCTCCTGAACCTTTAGCATTTGATGTTACAGTTATTAAAACTCTATCAACTTTACGACCTATTTTCTGCTCTGTATAACTTATCTTGATGTCTGTTTTTTCTTTAAATTGTTTGATAGCTTTATCTAAAATTAGCTTTTTAATATGTG